>CABIKM010000041.1 GCA_902196205.1 Candidatus Methylomirabilis lanthanidiphila
CGTTCCCCCCTTTTATAAAGGGGGGAACGGGGGGATTTACGTAGAAGGGGATTTCACGGGTGTCGAGAGATCCCAGAAGGAACGGACAACGTATGAAGAGCGCAAGCCGCTCATCTTTTCCCGGGCGTTGGCCGATGCGATCAAGGAAACAGTGACAAAAGGGGAACAGGTCCTGCTATTCGTTAATCGACGGGGTTATGCAAGGGTGTTGCTCTGCCGCGAGTGCGGCTTTACCTTGCGGTGCCCGCATTGCAGCGTCTCGCTCATCTATCATGCGGTGGACGCCAGCATGCGCTGTCACTATTGCGATCATCGGAAACGACCGCCGGGGCGTTGTCCGCGATGCGACGGGATCGCGTGCGGATGGCTCGGGTACGGGACGCAGCAGGTCGAAGCCGCCGCCCGACTCCTCGCCCCGGATGCGTCCATCGTCAGGATGGATCGCGACACAACGAGGCAACGGCGGGCACATCGGCAGATCCTCAGGGGCATGCAGCAGAGACGCACGCAGATTCTGATCGGGACGCAAATGGTCGGCAAGGGACATGACTTTCCCGGCATTACATTGGTGGGCATCCTCTCTGCCGACGCCTCAATGCAGATCCCGGATTTCAGAGCCGGGGAACGGACCTATGCGCTGCTGACGCAAGTGGCCGGACGGGCCGGCCGCGGGGACCGACCCGGCCACGTCATTGTACAGACCTACAACCCGGAACATTATTGTATTCTCGCAGCCCGGAATCACGACTATGAAGCGCTGTATAACATCGAACGGCCCCTCCGAGAGAAGCGTGGTCTCCCCCCCTTCGGCTGCCTTATCCTGCTCGTAGTCGCCTCGTCGCATGAGGGGCAGGCGCAAGAGCGGGCCGAGCGGCTCGCCAGCCTACTCGTGGGGCAGGCGGTTTCATCCCTTGCCGTCGAGGGACCCGCGCCGGCGCCGCTCTACCGCCTAAAGGGACGCTATCGCTGGCAGATCCTCGCGAAAGGTCCCGATCCGAGCACGCTGCATCACTGGGTCAAAGAGACAATCGCCCAGCTTTCGCCGTCAGAACAGACCGGAATCGAGATTGATGTCGATCCTGTCGATCTGTGTTAGCATTCAGCATTCAGCCGTCAGCTTCTCTTGCTGGCTGCTGACCGCTGATGGCTGATCGCTAAGCCTTCATCAATTGTCTTTTGATCGGTGATGTATTACAGTAGCAGCGTCATGACTGGAATGACGGACCGACAGCAGACCAACTCCTGGCTTCATGTGGGCGAATCCCTGGATAGCCTCGGCATTTCAGATCTGAAATTATCCAGAGCCTCACGGGCTTCCGTCATTCGATGGATGCGCTCTTGCTGGCCCAGTTTGCTGTGCCGCGAACCGCCGACCGGGTTCTTGATCTCGGGTGCGGTAACGGCGCGATCGCCTTCCTGCTGGCGCATCGGTACCCGGATCTACGCATTGCCGGGCTGGAGGTCCAGCCTGCTTTGGCTGACCGGGCCCGACGGGGAGCGCGACTCAATGAGATGCAAGACCGCATCGAGATCGTAGAAGGCGACCTCCGTCAGATCACACACCTGCTGCCGGCGGCGGGTTTTGATATGGTTCTCTGCAACCCGCCATATCGGGAGTTAGCCAGCGGGCGTCTCAGTCCGGATCCTGAGATCCGACAGGCCAAGCATGAGCTGACCGCGACCCTTCAAGAGGCGATTGCGGCTGTCCGATACCTGCTCGCGGCCAAAGGACGGACGTGCCTGATCTACCATACCTCGCGGCTCGTCGACCTGCTGAACGGCCTCAGGGCGGCACGAATGGAACCAAAGAGGCTGCGGTTGGTTCATTCCTACCCGGGCGCTCAGGCGGAACTGAGCCTGGTTGAAGCGCGACGGGATGCGCGACCAGGGTTACAGATTCTTACCCCTCTGTTCGTCTATCAGGCGCGTGGCGGCCCTGTATCCCCGGGTATGGAGGCAGTCTATCGTAATCTGAATGCCCCTGATATACGGAGCACAGTTGCATGAGTGGCTATACCATCGCGCTTGCCCAGATGAATCCCGCCCTCGGCGATCTGGAGCGCAACCTCGCCCTGCATGAAGAGGCGGTTGAGGAGGCGATCGGCCGCGGCGCGCGCCTGCTGATCTGTCCCGAACTGAGCCTGACCGGATATTTCCTCAAGGATATCGTCTCATCCGTGGCGCTTCCCTTGACCAGTCCCATCCTCGGCAGACTCAGGGATCTGAGCCGTCGCATCGATCTTGTGATCGGGCTGATTGAGGAGTCGCCCGAACATCTCTTCTATAATGCCGCCCTCTACCTCTCCAGGGGCGAGATCAGGCATGTGCACCGCAAGGTGTATTTGCCCACATATGGGATCTTCGATGAGCAGCGGTATCTTGCGGAGGGCAGCCGGATCAGGACATTTCAAGCGGATATCGGTCGATCCGCGATCCTGATCTGCGAAGACATGTGGCACCCCGCGGCGGCGTATGTTGCCTCCCTCGATGGGATGGGGATCCTGATCTCACCATCCGCCAGTCCGGGTCGCGGGGGTCTGGAAGAGGGTCGCACGTTTGCGAACGCCCAGGCGTGGGAGACGATCAATCGGGCCTATGCCCAGCTCTTCACCTGCTACGTCCTGTATGCGAATCGGGTCGGTTACGAGGATGGGGCCTGCTTCTGGGGCGGCTCAGAGATGATCGCCCCCTCCGGCGAACCGGTGGCCAAGGCAGAGTACCTCAGCGAGGCGATCCTGGTAGCCGAAATCGATTCCGCAGAGGTTCGGCGGGCCAGAATGATGAATCCGCTGCTTCGAGATGAGCGATTGGATGTCACGCTGCGAGAACTGGAGCGGGTAAAACGGGAGGGGATCAGGTGATCGCACCCTCCTTACACTGCGAACTCGTTCAAGAGATCCTGACCGGATTTATTGTCAACGAAGTGCGAAAGAGCGGCTTCAGCCGGGTCGTAATTGGGCTCTCCGGCGGGGTTGACTCGGCGCTATCCGCATATCTCGGGGCCAAGGCGCTCGGTCCGGAGAATGTCTTAGCCCTCCTGATGCCGTACAAAACCAGCAGTCCGGAAAGTCGGGAGCACGCTGAACTGGCGGTAAAGCGACTCGGCATCCGATCGGATGTCATCGACATCACGCCGATGGTGGATGCCTACTTCGAACGGTTTCCCGAGTCGGATCAGGTTCGACGCGGCAACAAGATGGCCCGCGAGCGGATGACCATCCTGTTCGATCATTCGGCTTATTTCAAGGCGCTGGTCCTCGGCACCAGCAACAAAACCGAACTGCTGCTGGGGTACGGCACGCTGTATGGCGACATGGCCAGCGCCATCAATCCCTTAGGCGATCTCTACAAGACTCAGGTCCGGCAACTGGCACGTCACATGGGTATCCCGGAGGTTATCGTCCGAAAGGCACCGAGCGGCGACCTCTGGATCGGCCAGACCGACGAGGCGGAGCTGGGTTTTACCTATGAGGAGGTCGATCGGGTCCTCTATCTGATGATCGACCGCCGTTATGAAATCTCCGAGATGGTTGCGGCCGGCTTCGACGAGCATTTCGTCAGGGCCGTTCTCGCCAAGGTCCAGACCTCCCAATACAAGCGACGCCCTCCCCTCATCGCCAAGATCTCCGCCCGTACAATCGACCGCGACTTCCGCTATCCTCGCGACTGGGGCAAATAACGCCTGCGTAAAGCTGACGCAGACAGTCACGGATAGCGCCTATACGGCGACACCGCACCCATACAGACCCCACGCCACTGAGGCGGTCGCCAGACCGGCGAACCCCGTCTCTATTTAAAGGCATAGTTGATGTAGACGTGGTACCCCATGAGCAGCAACAGCGCCATGGATAATCCGACATGGGCGATGATCCATAACGGCCTGTACCAAGGCGTGTGGATTTGGCCGATTTGGAAATTGAACAGACCGGTGAAGAAGGCCAGCAACAACGTCAGGCTGAGGATTTCGAGATATCCATAGCCCAAGACTTGGGAATGGGTGAAGAAAGCCAACGGGACCATGGCGCCGAACAGTCTGTGGCGACTCATCATAGTTGCCGCGTTGTGCTTCTCCCCTTGGGCGCGCTTCAAGGAAAAGCGCCATTGATAAAGGATAAACGCAAACAATCCGAAGCCTGTAACGAGCTTATACGTATTGTTGTCTTGCAGTCCGGTCAACATGGTCCACTGCCGCCCGGTCGATTGCTGAGCAATCAGGGCCGCCAACAGAAACAGACCCAGCCAGAAATATCCTTTAGCGGGCAAACCGGCTCGTAGAGCACCAAGCAGCGACGCCCTGAGGCGGTTGATGTCTTGCAGAAAGACCAGGCTTTTAACGCGCGAGGGCAAAGAACCCTCCCTCCTTGTTCGTTGCGGACCCCAATTGGGGCTTGTCTGCCAGCACACTGAGCGCCGCCAAGGTCTGCGGAGCTGTGCGCTTGGCGATTTCTCCCATGAACACCTCAGAGCTCGGCAGGAAATAACCCTCGGCCGGCCAGTGTTCCCCAATGGCGGGAGGATCAGCGAATTTCCGCGCCTTTTCGAGGTACGCCTCGTAGGTATCCTTGAAGCCTTGGCGTAAGGCAGTGAGTGTCCGGAGCAACTCGTCCATGGATATGCTACCGCTCGGGTACATCCACGTGGTCGCGCCCATCACATCATTGAGCTTCCAGTCGTGCTTGGGTGATTGTTCGTGTTTATTATGACATTGGATGCAGCCCTCGACAACCGCTATGTCGGCGAACATGGCGACCTGCATTTGAATGTCGGGCATGAAGAAAAACTGCGGCTTGAGGGTTTGCTTGACCACCTGGAATTTTTCCAATTGCAGCCCCTCGAAGCGATTAGCCGAGTTGACGGGATAGTCCGAACCCAGAAACAGACTCAGCGGGGTCGGGTTCTTTTCCAGGCTTTTCGCCGTCTCGCGCAGGAACAACGCGGGCAAAGGGCCGGCCTCTACGTCCGCTTCGCGCCAACGTTCATCGAACTTCAACCCGGTCTGCTTACCCGCGCCGACCACTTCTTTGGTCCACATCGCGCGAACCACGTCGTTTTCCGCCTTGAGAATCTCAAACATCCGTTCTACCGGGATGGCCGCGTCGGCGGCGGTCTTCTCAGCCAATGGCGGCGGGGCACTGACAAACAGGTAGATGCTTAAGGCGCCCAACGCCAGGCAGGTGATCCAAAACTTTTGTTTAGCCATCTTGACCTTGACCGTCCTGTTTGGCTTTATAGTGGAGATTTGTGCCGTAAGGAGAAGATCCGCCGTCAAAATAGGCGCGGATCTTCTCCGGCGGCGTTCGCTTCTCAACCGATTTCTCGATCTGCATGATGTGGTTGCCGTGAAAGTCGTGGCAGCCCAAGCAAGAGTCCCATTGCTTACGGGCGATCAGATCGGCATGGGGTACATCGATGGGATCTTTCTTCAAACGAGTGTCCTTATGGCAGTTCACGCAGTAGTCGATGGCCGTCAATGTGACCCGTCTGCCCTTGTGCTCAGCGTGGCAGGAGACGCACTGATGGGGGCGCAGCGTTTCCCGAGCTTGGCTAAAACGGGGTTCAAAGAAGCGGTAGACCGGGTGGCGGTCGTTTGGCCGCTCGTGACAGGCCATACAGTCCGCATTACCCACGGGAAGCCGCCCGAAGAAGGCGGGCACTGCGCGCCGACCAAAGGCATGGCGAAGGTTGGCCTGAATCTGCTGGCGGAAGCTGCCTGGCGCATTTTTGTGACAGGCCGCGCAGCCAAGCTTACTGTGGCCTGTGTTCATGGGTCCTTTAGCGTGAAACCACTCCCCGATGCGAAGCACCGTAAACGCCGTGATCCCGAGTCCCACACAGAGGCCGACCAGATAGGCGCGGTTTTGCCACGTTCTCGGACCTCCAGCTTTCGCTCCCGTAGTCACGACCTTAAGCTACGCGTGAGAAACTAATAGTTGATACATGAGACCTTACTCTATTTGCTGAATAACTGATCGGTGACAAAAAATAACCAAGGAACGCTTATCCCTTGATGCTGGTCCAACACACATATTGATCCCGACAGCTACGTTCGTTCAACTAAGCCCAACACACGTCTAATGCGCTACCAATCCGGGCTGTCACCGACTTGACGTCCTAGTAAAGCTTCTGATATAGACCACCAGGTCCTTGATCTCGGGCTCGGAAAGCTTTAATTTATACGCGGGCATCCCCCCCTTGCTACCCTGCTTTATACTTCGAAAGAGGGCGTCATCGGACCGTGCTTGCATATAGGCCAAATCGGTCAAATCTGGCATCTTGAACATAAAAAAAAGTGCCAATGCCTGAAACCCGTTCCCCTTGCCGGTTGCACCGTGGCATCTGGCACATCTCGCCTCGAAGTTCGACTGTCCGCTTGCCGCGCCTTTGGTTTCCGCACCAAACACGGGAGCAGCCTCCACAATGAGCAGCATCATTACCACCAATAACCACTGGCAACAAAGCCGATACAGAACACAAACGCGCATCTTAATATCCCTCCCATCAGTGTGAGTGAGTGGTGAATGATTATGAGCAATGGAATGTAACGAGAACGAAGTAAGGCAGCCTGACAATCTAGACCTACAGAACAGGAGGAGGCCCGCCATGGGGCTTCCTCCTGTTCTGAGAACGGCCGTAGTCACCAAGTCTCTCACTCGATCATTTGCAGGACCCGACTCTGGACATGAGAGGCTACTGTCATCAGCTCATTGCGAAGCTCCTTGCGCTCATCGAGGGCCAGAATCTTATCGAAGTTGCCGAAGTCGCCGACCTCAATCGTCACGATGCGCTCCAATTTGTTAGCGAGATGATCCCCGTAGACGTGGTACCTCGAGACCCCCGGATTCGAAAGCCAGAACTTCTTCATCTTGCCTGTCAAGAACTCATCTAACGCCTTTTCTTGTTCCGACTGAACCTCGCACATGATGTGGTAAACCATTAGTGTCCCCTTTCTCCTTTCACTTCGAGTTTAAGTTACGGCAGCTTCTTATCGTCCTCTTCGCACGCTCAGTCCTTGAAAAGGCCCAACAGAAATGCGCAGCCCTTCAGGTATAACTGCGGTTACAAAACGATCACTTCTCCGTGGGACCCGACGGCTATTGATCACATTATTCCGACTGGTTTCACCTCCTATTCTGCAACGCCTCCAGTACGCTTCACCGCGTACTGGAGGCGTTACTGGAATGAAGTTGGACTTCTCTATGTCGGCAGACTAGAAGGCCTCATCGCCGGCTGCCCAAGCTTCTCGCTCCTTCGCCTTCTCCTTATCGTAGATGGTCCATTCACCTTCCTCGACGACAGTAGCCTCACGGACCATTCGTCCTGCCCTTGACAGAATGAAATAGGCGAGCGGCAAGACGCCACCGAAGAGGAAGATCGCCCCACCGACGGTGCGCATCCACGTCAAGGTGATCCAGACATTATCCGTGACATGCGCCTGCGCTCGGGCAGCCCAGAGGCCTTGCTTGAAGACGGTCGCAACCTGGTACAGACCGACCGGGAACAGATCCAACATCATCATAAGCACCAAGCCGCTCTGCAGGGACCAGAACACCCCCTTAATCAGCTTCTCATTCCAAGCTGAGCGCTGGAACAGGTGCTGGCACGCAAACAGCATACCGGCAATTGCGATGTTACCCTTGACGCCGAACATAGCCGCATGCGCATGGTTGCCGGTGAGGTAGGTGCCGTGCTCATAGTAGTTGACGATGGGCAGGTTGATGAGCGAGCCGAAGACGCCCGCGCCGAAGATGTTCCAGAAGTTGACGGCCAGGATGAACGTCCAGACACCGTCCATCACGAAGCGCTGCTTGCCCTCGGCAATGTTTTCATAGGCCTTCACCCGCTCCGTCCGCATCTTCCAGGCATCCAGGGTAATCAAGAGCAACGGCAGCACCTGCATGGTGGAGAAGACGCTGCCCAGCGCGATGATCCCTGTTGGCTTGGCGATCCAGTAGAAGTTGTGGGAGATCCCGATCAGGGCGGTGACCAGGAACATCATGACGGCGAGGAAGATAACCCGCTCGGCCATGGCTCGGTTGACCAGACCCATCTGCACCAGCATGTAGCCCACGATACAGGTGGTGAAGACCTCGAAGGTCACCTCAACCCACATATGGATGTTCATCCACCGCCAGTAGTCCGCGATGGCGAAGTTCTGCGACGGGGTCATGAACATCCCGAAGAACAGGAACAGCACCATGATGCCGCTGCCGTAGAACAGCCAAGCCGGCACCGACCAGAGGTTCTGGCTCGTGATCCACGGCTTCACGGCGCGGAAGATGATGAAGACCCACAGACAGAACGAGGCCAGCATGAGGATATGCCAGAAGCGGCCGAGCTCCAGGAACTCCCAACCCTGGCTCCCGAACCAGTAGGCCATGTCGTCGCTGAAGTACCCGGTGTGGCCCAGATAGATGCCAAACAGCGCGCCGGCGCCCACGATCAGACACAACGTAAAGAGCAGGTTGATCAGGAAGCGCTGACCGTTGGGCACCTTGGAGATCCTGGGCAGGAAGAAGAGGGTGTAGCCGACCCAGGCCATGAAGAACCAGTAGATCTGGACGATGGTATGCCAGCCTCTGGTAACGGTGAAGGGAATGGTGAATCCCAATACTGTGGTCGCGAGGGCGCTACCCGGTCCCCCACCGACGAAATCCTCTGCGCTCAGGATACCTGCCAGGACCTGCACCAGGAACAGGATCACGGCAAACGCAAAGAACTTGTAGGTGGCACGCTGGGTCGGTCGCACATAGGCATCGCCCTTGTTTTCGAGGTCAACCGTGGTGAGCGACCAATCCCGCCCGTTGAACGGCTCGCCTGGCAGGGTTTTCATTTCACCGTACACATACAGGACCAGCATGGTGCCGCAAAACAGGACGAAGATCGAGATGAAGCTCCAGAGATAGGTCTCGAACGTCGGAGTGTTACCGACCAACGGATCAGGCGGCCAGTTGTGGGTATAAGTATAGTCAAAACCCGGCCGATTTGCCCCCGAGACCCAGCCACCCCAGAAGAAATATCCTGCCAACGCCTTGAGGTCTTCAGGGTCGCTGATATGATTCTGGATTCGTCCCTTCATAAACGCTTCTTCATAGGTAGGATCCGTAAACGTCCGCGTGTAATGCGTGATTAACTCCTGGTACGCAAAGGCCTGCGCCGGATTGATTCGAATCAGGTTAGCCGCTTCGTCGTACCCGTTCTCGCGGATCTCTCGTCGTACCCTCACCGAGATCATGTCACGGTCGGCCTGAGTAACCGGACGATCTTTCGCGATCTCATTTTCGTAGAACTTGGTCATCGATACATACGTATGGTGTAGGGCTTCTGCGGTGTAATCCGGCCCGCGTTCTCCTCCGTCGCCCCAGAACGAGCCATACGTCATCAGACCCTTCAGGTGGAATACCTGCTTGCCACGCTGGATTTGCCACTCGGGAATCACCGTTTCTCCGGTAGATGACAATACATAATTAGTCAGTGGTGGAGCTGATGTATAGGTCCAGACACCAAGCGCAACCAATCCGATAACACTAATACCGGTGACGATCGCAGCATGAAGCCACCAATATTTCTTTACCAACAACATTTGACCAAATGTTTTATGACTCTTCGTGACCAATCCGCCCGAATGTGGACTCATCATTGTACCTCCGGTGGCCAAACCCATGTACCGGCCGGCCACACCTTGCTCACCTACAATCAACCCACTTCACTCTGTAGCGCCAGCGGCTGCCTATCTATCGGGGGGGCGCGCACGTCACTGTCGGACAATAGCGCACGAAATCGACTACCTAAGCTTGACCGGGCAAGCAGTAGTGTGTCGATTGGTTGGCATTTGATCCATGGGATCGCGGTCATATTCAACTCCAAAGGAAAGTCTGGAAAGTTCATATACCTTTAACATACGAGCTTCATCGGTACCTGCCAATCGCTTAACTCACCTAATTTGCGATGCAAATGCACTAGGATTGACTACGGCGATCGTTTATCTGGGGCGGTGTAGCGCGGGAAAGGCAACTCGATCTGAGGCCTGGCCGAGCAGTTGCGGATGGCGGCTTACAATATGAGGGGTACCAAAAGGAATACCACACCAGACGGCAGTAGCTGCCGAGGGGCGACCCGCCAACAGATTCGGAGCCGCCTGCGGCTAGATCTTCAATACCTAACGGCGAGGAGGGAGCCTTGACGCGAGGAACTCGGTCCAACGAAGAGAGGGGCCCTCATTTTTTGGGCCTCCCGTCTTTTAGGAACCACCGTGGTTTTTGAGTCTTAGTCAAACAGGCCCAAAATTCGACTCTGAACATTTGATGCAAACGCCGGAAATAAGGAGGTCAATACAAGGCGCGGACCGATCCCTTTAATTCGAAATAAAAAAACACCCCCGGCACAACCGATACGTTGTGCGGGGGTGTAGAGTCAGAACCGACGTACCTACCGAAGCAGGTAACGAGACTAGAACGCCTCGTCAGAAGCGGCCCAAGCTTCCCGCTCCTTCGCCTTCTCTTTGTCGTAGATCGTCCACTCGCCCTCTTCAACCACGGCGGCCTCGCGGACCATCCGTCCAGCCCTGGACAGGATGAACCAGCACAGAGGCAGAACACCACCGAAGAGGAAGACCGCGCCGCCGATCGACCGCAGCCAGGTCAGCGTATGCCAAACCTCGTTCGTGACGAACGACTGCTGTCGGCCGTACCAGAAACCATACTGGAAGATGTGTGCCAGCTGGTACAGACCAACCGGGAACATATCCATGAGCATCATCATGACGATGCCGACCTGCAGGGACCAGAACACGCCCTTGATCAGCTTCTCATTCCAAGCTGAGCGCTGGAACAGGTGCTGGCACGCAAACAGCATACCGGCAATCGCGATGTTACCCTTAACGCCGAACATGGCACCATGGGCATGGTTGTTCGTGAGGTAGGTGCCGTGCTCGTAGTAGTTGACGATCGGCAGGTTGATGAGCGAGCCCATCACGCCTGCGCCGAAGATGTTCCAGAAGTTAACGGCCAGGATGAACGTCCAGACGCCGTCCATCACGAAGCGCTGCTTGCCCTCAGCGAGGTGCTCGTGGGCCTTGGTCCGCTCCGTCCGCATCTTCCAGGCATCCAGGGTGATCAAGAGCAACGGCAGCACCTGCATGGTGGAGAAGACGCTGCCCAGCGCGATGATCCCTGTCGGCTTGGCGATCCAGTAGAAGTTATGGGAGATGCCGATCAAGGCGGTGACCAGGAACATCATGACGGCGAGGAAGATAACCCGCTCGGCCATGGCCCGGTTAACCAGACCCATCTGGACCAGCATGTACCCGACGATACAGGTCGTGAAGACCTCGAAGGTGACCTCAACCCACATATGGATGTTCATCCACCGCCAGTAGTCGGAGATGGCGAAGTTCTGCGACGGGGTCATGAACATGCCGAAGAACAGGAACAGCACCATGATGCCGCTGCCGTAGAACAGCCAGGCCGGCACCGACCAGAGGTTCTGGCTGGTGATCCAGGGCCGAACGGCGCGGAAGATGATGTAGACCCACAGACAGAACGAGGCCAGCATGAGGATATGCCAGAACCGGCCGAGCTCCAGGAACTCCCAACCCTGGCTGCCGAACCAGTAGGCCATATCGTCGGTCAGCAGGCCCGTGTGGCCCATATAGATGCCGAACAGGGCGCCGGCGCCGACGAGGACACATAGGGCAAAGAGCAGGTTGATCAGGAACCGCTGCCCGTTAGGCACCTTCGAGATCCTGGGCAAGAAGAAGAGGGTGTAGCCGACCCAGGCCATGAAGAACCAGTAGATCTGGACGATGGCATGATAGCTTCGTACGACGCTGAAGGGGATCACGATCCCCAATGCGCCCAGGATCGATTCACCAGGTCCGCCACCGACGAAATCTTCTGCGCCCAGGATACCGGCCAGTACCTGCACCAGGAACAGGATCACAGCAAACGCAAAGAACTTGTAGGTAGCCCGCTGAGTCGGTCGCACGTAGGCATCGCCCTTGTTTTCAAGGTCGACCGTAGTAAGCGACCAATCGCGCCCGTTGAACGGCTCGCCGGGCAAAGACTTCATTTCACCGTAGACGTACAGGACCAGCATGGTACCCGCAAACAGGACGAGGATTGACAGGAAGCTCCAGATATACGTGGCGTACGTCGGGAGGTTACCGGCATCAGGATCGTACGGCCAGTTATGGGTGTAGCTGTAGATCTCGCCCGGTCGATTTGCGCCGGCTACCCAGCCGCCCCAGAAGAAGTAGCCCGCCAACCCCTTGATGTCGTCCGGATTGCTGATGTAGCTCGCGATCCTACCCTTCTGGAACGCCTCTTCATAGGTAGGATCAGTGAACATCTTAGTGTAATGGTCGATCAACTCGTGATAGGCAAACACCTGCGCGTCGTTAAGGCGGATCACGCCGGCCGCCGCGTCATACCCATTCTGATGGATCTCTCGCTTGACCTTACCCGCGATCCCGTCCTTCTCATCTTGGGTGGCGGGGCGTCCCTGCGTTTTCTCGATCTGCAACTCATAATACTTGCCCATGGAGACGAAGGTGCGGTGCAGGGCCTCGGCGGTGAAATCCGGGCCGCGCTCTGCGCCATCACCCCAGAAGGAGCCGTACAACATCAGGCCCTTCAGATGGAACACCTGCTTGCCCCGGTTCATCGAATACTCGGGGATGACGACCTCTCCGGAGGTCGCCGACACGAAATTCACCAGAGGAGGAACGCCAGAATAGGTCCAGACGCCAAGAGCAATCAATCCGATGGTGCTAATCGCAGTAACGATCAAAGCATGAAGCCACCAATATTTCTTGATCAACAGGGCCTGGGCAAACGTCCTCTCCTGCTTGCCCTTACTTACGGTTCCGCTTCCGCTGGGATTCGGACTCATTGTTACCTCCCGTGGCTCTCCCTCTTTTGAGGTGGCCACTCATGCATTGTTATTACGGTGCCGTCTTTGCTGTGTTAGCCCTAGCCGCCGGGGGTGCGCGCGCTTCCCGAGCGACGTGCAGGGGACGGGTCCGACGGCACATGCCTGGTCGACCAAGCGGAGACCCGTCACGCTGCTTATTGTTTCTTATCCCGAACTTCATGGGGAACGCCTCCTTGACGACTATACTGCGGTCCCCCGGACACCTTGTAAATCCTACGAACGAATCAATTCACGATGCATATGCACCATGGTATACTTCTACTACCCCCGACGGGACTCGTAAATCCTGCGATTGACTCAATATGGTAATGCATATGCACTAGTCACGAACTCCCAGACCAGTATCGCGCATTAATCAAGGGTATGGCGTATAAAACGAGGTTTATTCCGTTGGGCAGCAGGCCGCTGATTTGCTTGTCGGCCCGCGCTGTGGCGCTCACGAATGCTGTACTCCCTGGAACGAGATTATGACTCACGAAGATGCTATTGATGGAATCTTGATAGATCGAGCCCATTACGCTACCTTGGGGGGTTCTGTCGTCACACTCGGCGTCTGTCCGGTCTCTGTTCGAGTCGCAGGCTCCCGCCGCGCCATCTCGTTCACGTAGGCTACGGCCTCCAATCGTGAGTGAACCTTAAGCTTGCTGAAGATATTCTGAATGTGGTTTCTCACGGTGGTCTTACTGATAAAAAGCTGTTCAGCGATAGCTGCGGTCGTCGCACCAGTCCGCATCAGGGTAACGATCTGCAGTTCCCGCCGAGTGAGCTCACCAACGGGAGAGACATTCTTCTCACTCATCGTGAGTTGCGTCTGAGCCAGTTGTTGCCGAACAAGCACCTCAAGTTGGTGTGCTGCTGTGACATCACGGAAAAGATGGACGACCGTCGGAGGCTGGTTGTCTTCGCTGGGAAGGGCCACACAGCTTACATCGATCCACAGCGGTTTGCCCGTCCTCGTCCGCGTAGCCATCTCAAAATGCTGAATCAGGTCTCCACGGCTCAAAGTCATCTTGAGTGGACAGGGCCACTGACAGAGTTGATTGCCGTTGCTGTCGCGGCCATTGAAAAACTCGCGGCACTGTTGTCCGACGACCTGCTGCGCAGACGCTTCCAGGATCTTTTCGGCAGCAGGATTGCAAAACAGGATTTCCCCGGTCGGCGCACTGACAAATACACCATCGGCGGTCTCCGCGAAAAGTCTAAAAGCGGCTTCCCGTGGCTCCATAGATTGTACGTCCCCGGATTCGCCTCGCGGACTCTCTCTATTAACCGCCGGTCGATCCTCACCCCTACGGCGAGACTTTGCCTCGCCGCTGGAACCATCGTTAGGTCGCCGGTCCGGCCGATGGATTCGTCCCGAATGTTTCGATCCATTGCCTGGATGTACCATGGTCTTACTATAACGAGTGTCGATGGAGCCTGTCAAGCTGAAAAGAGGTGTACACCCGCAGGCTGAAGAAAACCCTTGACAGCGGGCTGCGGGCTGTGCAATAGTCACGCCCAACCTACGATCTATGTCCTACTGCACGTCCCCCAAAGAGGTTGGGGAACCCGCGTACACCGCGAGGATCGTCTCATCGGGGCGGAGGCTTTTGGGCGCCCCGCATCAGCAAAGCGCTCTGAATTCGAGAGCACGGTGGTCAACCTAAAGAAAAGAGCAGAGGGAGGAGGATCATGGCGCAGAGAAGGTGGTGGGTTCGTGGTGCGGTCTTAGGCAGCGCCTTGCTGCTTACCCCGGTGGGGGCATGGGCCGACAAGCTCACAGAGCTTGAGCAAGCCTTTGAGACGCAGCAGAAGTCGCTGCAGCAGTTGCAGCAAGAGATGCAGCGGCTGCGACAGGAGCGAGTCACGCAGCAGGAAGAGGTAACCAGGCGCGTGATGGAGGTGGAGAAGAAGGCCGCGGACGCCGCAGCTTCATCGCTCCAAACCGGATTTGACCCATGGCCAGGGAAGGGGTTCTACCTGAAGTCGGCCGATGGTCAGCACCGGCTGAACATTGGCGGCTACGTGCAGACCTTGGCGCAAGTTGAGGCGTCTAGAAATGAAGAGGATGTCACGCCAGCGGGCAGCGGAGGGGGCCTAAACGACAGGCAGGCAGCGATCAATCGACACCGCCCCAGCACGCTGAAGTTGCACCGCGTCCGGGTCATCTTCAACGGCACGATCTTCAGGGATTTCGGCTTCCACATCGAGCCGGAGTTCACGGGCGGTGCTTCCGGCACCCGGATCGAAACCGGCTTTGTGACCTACACCTACATGCCTTGGGCCCGGGTAACCGTCGGGCAGATGCGGCATCAGTACAGCCTTGAGCAGGGCATGGCCACGCAGGACCTGGACTTCGCCGCTCAGCGGTCATTTGTCAACAGGGCCTTCTCTCCTGACCTGCAGATGGGTATCCTCCTTAACGGCAATACGAAACTCGCCGACATGCCCATCTACTACGGGTTCGGTATCTTTAACGGATGCGGCCGGGTCGATCAGTGCCCAGGCAGCGTGGATAACGATGGTGACAAGGAGTACACGGGCCGGATGACGATCTCGCCCCCGATGCCCATGGGGAATCTCACCGTCGGCGTGAACGCGGACTTCCGCACCTTCAACATCGTACGGGGCAGTGGCGCGACCGACACCAACGGCGTGACGAACCCTGTCGGTGGCGGCTCCAAGTTCCACCGCTTTAACCCGGTAAGCACGCTGGGCGACAAATTTGGAGGTGACGGTAACGGCACCAGCCAAAACGGTTTCCTCATCAACGGCGACCGCGTCACTACCGGCGCCGACATCGTATTTGACTTCTATCCGTTCATCCTCAAGGGCGAGTTCCACTACGCCTCTCAGGAGCGCGACGGATTGGGAACGGGCAGCAACACGAATCTCGATGACCTCCGCATGATGGGCGGCTATGGCACGCTCGGCTATTGGGTCTTCGGCAACAAGCTGAAGGGCCTGCTGGTCAACGGCCGCTACGAGCACCTGCGGGTCGATGACACCAAGGGGAGCTTCACTCCCTCTAGTGCATCTCCCAATACAGAGCGGGAGTTGAGGGTGCGCGCCGGAACGCTCGGTTTGACCTGGTATGCCAACCCCAACGTTTTCGTGCGGGCCAACTATCTGCTGACCGACGTCACGCCGGGGAAGAACGTCTTTGGAGTGAGCAACAACACGCAAGGTGAGCTGACCCATCAGGGTATTGCCGAACTGATGGTCAGATTCTAACGTTTTCTTGAAGCAGGCTCTTCGCCGAAGGCTCCCCTTGCATATTTGGGGAGCCTTCGGCGTCTTATACACGATGTCTGTAACGAAAGAAAGGGAGGTAGACGATCATGAAGTTCATCACATTAGCGAAGGTCAGACCTGGCGCGTGGGCGAGGCTGGCACACGATCTTCCCGCTGCCTGTTACGAGGGGATGAAGTCGGCCCATGTGGTCTACGGCCAATATGATGTGGTATTCGAGTGGGAAGCCAAGGATCTGGAGACGGCCAATAAGATCATGAAACATATGACCGGATCCGATCTCCTCACATCCGAGACGTTGGTCGTTGCGTCCACCCTGAAGGAGTTCGGTCAGATATAGACGGCGCTCGGCACAAGACGCAAACACGCAACGGTCTGGCTTTGCACCCAAAGGTTGCATGGCGCGGTTCACCGGGAAAAAGTTCAACTAGTGCTTGATTGCAATAATACCCGTAACGTCATTCCCGCAGTCCTTAAGCGGGAATCCATTGATTCTACTGGATACCCGCTTCGGCGGGTATGACGATTTATGCGCGTCAACTATTGCAATTAAGCACTAGCCCCTTCCAAGAAGATTACAACTACTCGCCTCCGACGCTTTCTCGTCTCCCCAAGGGCCCGCCTCGGCTTATTCAACGCGCAACAGTAGGCTTGACAAACTCATACACATGCTTTATTCTGGCTTTGTTTAATTCAGCCCGAGCCATACACCAGCCATCCGGGTCAAGAGCGAGGCGCGCACCGGCTGGTCGTGCTGGCGACCTCCCTAGATCGGTCGCAAGCACGCCGATGAGAGAAAATTGGAGGGCTGACGATGGCAATACAAGGGATTGGTAGCTAAGAACGTGTCTTTTTTCATAACGTCTCGAGAGCTTGACAGCCGATTTCGGGGCGTCGGGACGGCACAAAGGAGGTCATTGCCGTGAACAAGCGTTATGTCAAGATTGCGGGTATCGTCGCCATGATCCTTGTGGTCACGGCTGTGGCCTTTCTCCCGTTTTACTCGAACCGCCAGAAATCTTCTACACAGGTTATCTTCAGCGACTTCATGGATTTGGTGGAATCGGGACAGATCGCCGGCACGGTGATCTTCAACGAAAACACCCATACGATTTATGGCCATGTGGCGTCCGGGCAGCATCTACGCACCGTCTACAGCAAAGAGGCCACCGCGTCTCTCCAGGAGCTCCTGAAATCCAAAGGGATTCGCTTTGCGGTGGAACCGCAAAGCGGAGGCTCTATTTGGGTTGGCCTGTTGTTCAACTTCCTGCCGTTCCTGTTGATTATCGGTTTGTTCGTAATGATGAGCCGTCGGTCCCAGATGGGGGGAGGAGGCGGCCCCATGTCGTTCGGTAAGTCCAAGGCGAAGCTACATGACGCGTCTAAACCAAAGGTGACATTCGCGGATGTGGCGGGTGAGGAAGAGCCGAAGGAGGAATTGGAAGAGGTCATCATGTTCCTGAAACACCCCCAGAAGTTTCAGGCGCTGCATGCCAAGATCCCGAGGGGCTTGCTGTTGGTGGGACCTCCGGGTTGCGGCAAGACGCTTCTCGCCAAAGCGGTAGCCGGAGAGGCCGGGGTCCCGTTCTTCTCGCTTTCCGGATCAGAATTCGTTGAGGTGTTTGTCGGTGTCGGCGCCAGCCGCGTCCGCGATCTGTTCGAGCAAGCCAAGAAGAACGCCCCTTGTCTGGTATTCATCGATGAGATCGATGCGGTGGGCCGTCACCGTGGGGCGGGGCTCGGCGGCGGCAACGATGAGCGTGAACAGACGCTGAACCAACTGCTGGTGGCAATGGATGGCTTTGAGGGCAATATCGGGATCATCGTCATCGCCGCTACCAACCGTCCGGATATTTTGGATCCCGCGCTGCTGCGCCCCGGACGATTTGATCGCCGGATTATTGTGGACAATCCGGATAGTAAGGGCCGTAAGGCGATCCTGCAGGTGCACCTGCGCGAAATGCCATTGGCGGCAGATGTCAACGTTGATGTACTCGCTAAGCAGACGCCCGGCTTTTCTGGAGCGGATCTGGCAGCCGTTGTAAACGAGGGCGCGCTCCTAGCCGCCCGGCGTGATAAAGATCGCGTCAGTATGGTCGACTTTGACGAGGCGGTCGAGCGCATCATCGCCGGGCCCCTGCGGCGCAGTCGGGCTCTCACTCCGAAGGAGCGCGAGATGGTCGCCTACCATGAGGCCGGCCACGCCATCCTACGAAAGCTTCTTCCTAAGGCTGATCCGCCCCACAAGGTGACGATCGTGTCCCGCGGAATGGCGCTTGGCTATGTGATGGGGGCCCCGCCGGAGGATCGATACACCCGCACTCGCTCCGAATTGCTGGACGAGGTCAGTGTGGGCATGGGGGGGCGGGTGGCTGAGGACCTCATCTTCGGCGAGATTACGACCGGGGCTTCAAACGACTTTGAGCAGGCCACCAACATGGTCCGCCGAATGGTGACGAATTTCGGAATGTCCGATAAGCTCGGTCCGGTCACACTGGGCAGGCAAGGAGGGCCGGTCTTTCTTGGCCGCGACATGATCGACAGTCGCAACTACAGCGAGGAGATTGCCTATCAGATCGACCAGGAGGTGCGGCGCATCATCGACGAGTGTTACCAGAACGCGCGCCAGACGATCGAGGCGAACCGGGAGAAGCTGCAGCGGGTTGCGAAGGCCCTCATGGAGCGCGAAACCCTCTATGCGGAGGAGTTGGACGACGTCATGGCGGGAAAGGTGGTCGCGCTGGAACCCGTACGACCGGCCGGCGTCGAAGCAGCCGTCGAACCAAGCGCAAGCGTCGAAGCGACGGCGCGTCAGCGGGCACGCCTGGGGCACCCGCGCCGCCACCACCAGCCTAACTGAAACCGTCGCACAGCCCGCCGGCGTCGACAGCCGCCATAGTTGGGCGTGACAGGTCTCTCTTATCACTCCCCTTCCCCCTTACGTGGGGGGAAGGGGACATTAGTATTGGCGTCCCTCACATCCGACGCGACCGGGCCCACGTTGTCGCGCTACCCCATTCTGTTCCCTTCCCGGAGCGCAGCACCTACCTCCGCGAAACGCGCAGCGGCTACCAGAAACACAAAACCCTCTCACAGTAGTCATGAGAGGGTTAAATGTAAATAACTATATAATTAAAAGATTATGCCGTTTTCTTCTTCCGTCTGACGTAGAGCACGGCGCCTATGGCGACGCCTGCGATAGCGGTTACCAGAATGCCCGGATTACTCATCATGGAGGAACTACCGCTACTGGATCGGGGCGCCTTCAGACCAACCGTAAAGGGGAAGCTGAACGTCGAATCGTGAGCGTGATACACATCTTCCTCAGCCGAACTCGCATGTTTCTCGCTCACCGCTACGACGCCCTCGTGGCCATGCGCGGCGTTGCCGCCACCCCCGGCGTGTGATTCAACCCGCTCCTCGACCTCCAGGACAGCCTTATATTTCCCCGCCTTCGCAAAATCGGTCTCCGCTTTGACGACACCGGAGGGATAAACCTGTTGCGGGATGTAAAGGACCGTCCCGGAGTCGCTCCGCTCAGAGACCTCCACTACCCGGACCGCCACCGGGATCTTGCGCAGCGCATCGCTCATAAGATCAAAAGTCAGTGTCGCCTTGCCCGTTTTCGGGATGTCTCGACAGTACGACCTGAACTCCTCCTTCATAGCATCCAGGTACCGCCTGAGATCGGCATCTTTAAGCTCTTTGAGCACCTCAAGTTGGGTGGCTCCCGTCCCGGTGGCCGCATGCTGATAAGCGCTGAAGTGGATGAAATACTGCCCCTTTTCTATTGAGCAGAGATCGTTGTCCGTGATCCCGCCCATGCCACCCCCGCCATGCGCCCATGCCTGAGACACCCAGACCAACCCCATCAGAACAGCACATGCAGCCATTGCCCGATACTTCATTGCCCTACCTGCTACCTTCCTGAGCGTCCCATCTACGCCTTTGAGTCTCCACCTTACCCTGCACCGCAGAGCTAACCCGGCGGGCAGGGGTCCCACCCCTGGACATGAACGATAGAGCCTCCAGGGATGGGACCTTCACGCACCCGCACACCCTTAACTTACGCCTGGTTCACCAGTGTAATAAGGACAAACAACAGCATGAGCAGCAACGCAAGATTCATCCCTTGAGCAGCGAATTCCATAGCAGCATATCTCCTTCCTATTTGTACTGAGTCGTCGGTCGCCACTTGCCTCCGCCGGACAGCGCGGTGGCACCACCCTCAAAGGACGGAATCACGGGGCCGCCCACCTCTACAATCTGCCGATTCTTGTCGGCGTCAAAGAACTCGAGCAAACCGCCGTACCGGCTGTCCGAGTCATAGATCAACTCGGCCAACCGCTGGTACTCCCATTCCGCATCGGTAGCATCTATTGACATCGTGACGGTCTGGCCGGGGGCGATGGGACCGGCGGGCTCGACCTTGATTTTCAGCCGCGAGTCGGGGAACAGCGCCGGATCACGGAACTGCAGATTGGCCGTGATGAATCCCCCCAGGTGCTGCGGCCTATTGGAGCCGTTGGTCACCTCAATCACCATCCCGAGAGATCGCCCAGGCACCGTATAGACGGCAGTGACAGGTCGGGCCTTCACGGTAGCATGGGCGTACGGCGTAAAGTCTGTCGTTGGTCGGAGTTCAGGCGTATCCATCCTACCGGTCTGAAGCGGAATCGTAATCGGGTAGGCGCCGTTGGTAGTCACGTAGCCGATGGCCACAATAAGAACCGTCGCGATCATGAGGACCAGCCCCACCGTTCGATCACCGGAGCTGACAAGCTCCTCCTCAGGCACGACCCCCACCAGGAAAATTCGGCGCGTAAACGGCCGCACGACCCAATATCCCAGCCAGAATACCCCAATGACGGTCCACAGCAGCCACCAGCCGATGATCCGGCCCTGGCCATGGTTCTCCATGTTGATCGTCTGGCCGTCGATGGTGGTAACATTGTTTTCAAAGTTACTCCAATCACCGTCAACCGTCACAAACTCACCGCCACCAACCAGGGGGCCTCCACCCTCGATATTGACCATCGGGTGAACATGATAGGTCCCGGTGACCCGCCCCATAATATTCATTCGATAATCATAGTCTCCGCCAAGTTGAGTGCTGGTGGCGTTGATCACGGGCATGCCATTCATCCATGCCTCTTTCTTCAGCATCGATGGCCCCGGTACAGAGTAGTGGAGAAAGATCGACTCGGGGGTATTGACGGCCCGCGGCCATTCACTGAACGTATGAAACTTGCCTGTGAGATCCATCGTCTCACCGGGCTTCACTCGGGCCTTTGACCACTTGGTATCGTAGAACGTTATCGTACGCATCCGGAGAAACGGCTCCTGCGATCGTTCGCCATGGGCCCATGCCGTTGTTCCCGCGGACACGGCGATCACTCCAAGTAGGATCGCCGACAACGCTGCTCGTCCTATCCTCATTGTTATCCTCCTGCCTCGCTTATGGATAAGGGTCGACTCATTCGTACCGCAGTAGGTGGTGGGGCCTTCGTCCATTGATGGTTCATCCGGAAAATCCACCACAGCCCGCGTCGACGACAGCTACGTCCGCGACAGCCATACCGGCTTGCTGATCCACTTTCCCATAAACATCCACCAGACATACACGAGCCCGCTGATGAACCCGGCGAAGAATGAGGAGACCGGCGTGACGTCTCGTCCGAAGGTTCGCAGCGTCCCTCGCTCCACGATCCTGATGTACTCGGGCGTCGCGGAGCGCACATACTCCATCCCCATCAGATCGGCGATCGACATGAGCGGCCCGCTTGGGTGCTTGACGGCCAGGTGGAACGGCGCCAGCCAAGTCCAGTTTGCGGGATAAAACAACAGCGACCACCCCATGCCGCCGAACAGCGCCGTAAACATGTAGCTTCCCGTCATCATCAACATGACGTCCAGGAAGATCGCGCTGGGGATCATCAGACCAGGGGTGGTAAAATTGACCGGGAACCAAGCCCAATAGTAGAAGTTGAAGACACGGTTCATCCATTGACCGAAGTGAAGCGTCATAATACAAAAAGTCGCACCGATCGGCAGACGCATCTTTTCCCACATAAAATATTGCGTCGCCGCAGGGAAGGTAATCAGCAGAATCGGTGTCAACGTGACCCACCAGCGCCGATCCTTCCAGTCCAGCCAGAAGTCCCAGTCGCCGACAGTCAGCATCTGGTGAATATGATAGCCGGCCACCGTACCGGTGAATGCAGCGACGATGATAATGATATCAAACTTTCGCTCCAGGCTTGCAGCTTGCTGTTGTGACAAGAGCGCCATAAGCTCGTTCCCTCCGAGAAGGGAGGGGGGCGGACCCCCACCCCCCTCCACTA
>CABIKM010000042.1 GCA_902196205.1 Candidatus Methylomirabilis lanthanidiphila
AATCCGTCCCCGATCCGCCTCAACCTTGACCCATTCATGCGCTTTCGTATAATACAGCCCCTCAGGGACCATGATCCCCTCCTCGTAAGTTTCACAGTTCACGGTTGACAGCTAGTGTCCTGAGTCTGAAATCCGTGACATATGTCCGGCCGTCATTCCGGCCAAGCCCGCAGAGCGGGCGCGAGCCGGAATCCAGGAAATAGCGTGGGTCTGGATTCCCGCTTTCGCGGGAACGACGACACTTAGGACGTCGACTTCCTCATCGAACTTCTGACTCAGGACACTGGCGGTTCAACGTACAAGGTTCGAAACTTCGAACATTGAACGTTGAACGTTGAACTTTGAACTTTGAACATTGAACGTTTAAACGTTGAACCATGAACTATGAACACCTTTGCCGCTTGTAGAAAGGCGTTCGAATAACCCTTGCGGTCACAGGCTGGCCGCGGACTACGACGTCAAACTCGGTGCCGATCGCCGCATACTGCGCCGGCACATATCCCAACCCGATGTTCTTTTCGAGTGAGGGCGCTGGGCCGCCGCTGGTCACCTCACCGATAGGTACGCGATCCCTGACAATCGTATAGTGGGGACGGGCGATCCCCCGACCAACCATCTCAAACCCTACCAGTTTCCGACTGACCCCCTCCGCCTTTTGTCGCGCAAGCGCCTCACGGCCGATAAACTCCCCCTTTTCCAGCTTCACGATCCAGCCGAGGTCCGCCTCCAACACCGTATGCCGGTCGTCGATATCCTGACCGTAGAGGGCCATCTTGGCCTCGAGGCGCAAGGTATCGCGGGCGCCAAGTCCGCAGGGTTGCAGGCCGGCCGGCGCCCCTGCCTCGAGCAGAGTATTCCAGAGTGTGACTGCGTGCTGCGGAGGAATATAGAGCTCAAAGCCGTCCTCCCCCGTGTAGCCTGTTCGAGAGATGCAGCAGCCGATGCCGGCGACGCGCCCTTCGACGAAGAAGTAATACTTGAGCCGACTCAGCTCGACAGATGCCAGCCTCTCCAGGATCTCCTGCGCCCTGGGTCCCTGAATGGCCAACAGCGCGATGTCGGCGCTGATATTCCTGATCTCGGCGACGTGTGCGACATGGTCGCGGATCCAGGCAACGTCCTTCTCGGTATTCGCGGCGTTCACCGTCAACCAGTAGCGGTCGTCCGCCCACTTATAGACAGTGATGTCATCTACAAATGTTCCCTCTGGGGTGGTGAGGACGGAGTATTGCACCTCTCCGACTGAGAGCCGTGACGCATCATTCGAGGTAAGGTACTGAACCGCATCCAGGGCGCCGTGTCCCGAGATTTCGATCTCCCCCATATGTGAGATATCGAACAGGCCCGCCCGCTCCCTGACGGCACGGTGCTCCTCCAGAATCCCGGCATACTGCACCGGCATCTCCCAGCCGCCAAAGGGAATCATTCTGGCGCCGAGTTGCCGGTGGGTCTCGAACAGCGGGGTACGCTTGACGGGTCCTGTCACTGCGCTCATCTGCTGCCCCTCAGCATCGGCGACGGCACTGGCGCGACGCGCGCGAGGCATGGCGGAGGTCGGTGTCTGTCGTGTGACATCATCAAATCAGCGTGTATGCGTTGGTGTTATCGGCGGGAAATAAAGAGGACGCTCCCTCAAAAACGACGCGGCGATCTTTCAATATCATGTGGTTCTTGTCAAGCGAAATGTGCAAGCGCGAGAGACCCCTTCTTCGGAATCACTCCCTGGCAGACTCAGATGCGGGGGCAGACAACTGTTCCTTTATGCCCGGCGATGAAGCGATCAGATTTGAACGGTGCTATGCGCTATAGATATTCGCGCTCGGCCTGCCGGAGGGCGCGATAGCGCACGAAGGCCTGGTGTGGGTCTTCGAGACCCAGCAGCGACTTGATGGTGCTGCCGCGAAACAGGTGAGCAAGCATCCATGGCCAATTGCGGAGTACAAAGAGAGGGCTGTGCGCGAACGCGACCGGCAGGTGGCCAAGCTTCACCCACCGGTCGGCTTGCCACCGCACAAATTCGATCTCCTCGGCAGAGAGATGGCTGCTCTGCACGACGGCGGTCGTGCCGTCGTACTCTTCGAAACGGTCGTTGACAATGAGACCTTGCCGGCGAAACTCCTGGGTCATCGGTGTGCGCGGATACGGGGTCGGGTGCTGGATAAACGGCCAGTCCACATACGCTCGGGCAAACTCGAGGTTGGCCTCAAGGGAGGCGCGGGTATCGGTGGGGTTGCCGATGATCAGTCCGCCGATGACGTAGATCTTGTTCCGGTGCAGGTAATTGATCGCGGCGATCGCGGCATTGCCGGTCTTGCGGCCGTCCTCGCGCCGGGTATTCTTGGAGCGGGCGCGGAGAAACGCCAGGTCCTCATCGAGGATGTTTTCGACCCCCAGGAAGACGTAGCGAAAACCCGCCCGGCGCATCAGCGGCGCAAGCCGCTCGCCATGATTGGCGATGACCGAGGTCATCGCCTGTACCGTGTAGTCGATCGTGTGGAGTCCGGCATCGATGATCGCCCGGCAGAGGGCCTCAAACCGCCGCACATTGAGCATGATATTGTCATCGACGATGAAGATGGCCCGCGCGCCGTGGTTACAGGCGTCGCGGATATCCGCAACAACCCGGTCAAGAGGATAGGTATGGAAGTTCCGGCCCCGCATCTCGATAATCGAGCAGAAGCTGCAATCGAACGTGCAGCCGCGCGAGGTCTCGATAACATCGGCCTGTCTTCCGAGCGTGGTGTACCCACGGAGTACCCGCGCGTCGCGGTTCGGCAGTCGTACCTCGCCGCTCTCCAGGTCGCTGATCGGCCGGTCCGGATTGTGAGAGAAGCGGTCGCCGCTCCTGTATGACAGACCCGAGATCCGATCGTACCCGCTTTGATTCTCGATAGCGCGCAGCAGTTCTCGAAAGGTAATCTCTCCCTCGCCCCGTACAATGAAATCGACCGCTCCCTGCGACGGGTCGGTATAGGCTTCGGGGGCCAGGCTCGGATCGTAGCCGCCGACGACCACGCGCACATCGGCCCTGAGGGAGCGTACAAGGTCGACGATCCTCTTCGCCGTCTTGCGCTGGAAGGTCATGACCGATAGCCCCAGGACGTCGGGATTAATCTCGCGCACCAGGCGCTCAACGGTCTGGCGGACGCGCGCCTGAACAAGAATGAGATCGGCAACGGCGACTTCGTGGTGGGGATCGATATTGCCGGCGAGTGACGTGAGGGCGGCATTCGGCATCCGAATGGCCACCGTCGGCATGTGCTCGAATGAATCAGGCATGGAGAGCAGCAGGATGTTCATCGCAGGCGCTCCAGACTTCGGCCCCCAGGGGGAGTTCTACTGCTTTTCTACCAGAAAATAGACATAGCGAAGAAAACCTGTATCATAACCGACCTTAACGTAGATAGCGGCAGGAAATTGCTCCTTGATAAGCCTGACCCCCTCGCTTCCCAGCGTCATATGTTTCCAGATGAGGCGCGGAAAATCTTTGCGCGAGAGTTTCTTGATGCCGCTCAACGCAGACTCATAACCAAACTCCCAGTTTCTTTTGACTTGATCATTCAGATCGGTAATCTCAATGACTTTGAAATCGCTTTGTGCAAAATATTTCCTGTAATTTGCAGGCGTCTCAAGACTTGGGATAGCCCAGTATTTCATGAATGGATATAAAACGATTTCTTCCTGAACGCGGTTCAGTCCGCTCTGCTTACACCATCCGAGCAGAAGAAGGCGAGCGCCCGGTTCCATCACCCCTGAGATTTTTTGTATCGCGATTCTTTTATCCGGCAAATAGCACTCGGCGTCCATACACACGACAGCGTCAAACATCTGTCCGAGCTCATCAACCTTCATGATGTCGTGGCGCTTGAAACGTAAGTTCGGACGCTTAAATCTATCGGTGTGTGAAAGCTGTGAACGAGAAATATCGATCCCTAAGACCTCGCCGGAGGTATGTTCAGCCAGGACATTGGTAAAACCGCCCCTCCCACACGCCAGCTCGAGCACATGACGCGCGTCATGTATCCGGAGAGCTTCCAGATATTTCTTGTGAGTATTGGTGAAAGCCGATTCCCAACTTTCGTGGTCATCCTTGAACAGCGCAAAATGAAAGAAATCATTCCAGTATTCGGCGTAGAGATCGCTGACCGCCGCAAACATGCGTTCCATGCTCTCGCCGTATTGCTCCTTAAAATATCGAAACTCTTTTGTATAATGCTTTGCAGTAAACATTTTGTAAGAAATGTCTTGCGCCCGACGAGAATCAATCCCATAGTGACTCGAGTTTCGCGAAGCACGCGCAGTGTCATAAGGTAATACAACTTAGGTCCCGGTGGAGTCGGGTCGCGTAGTGAATTAACTATGACACACGTTCGTCGCAGGATCAATCTACCCAGCACAGCGAGGAGCCGAATAATTGCTTGACAGCCACCCACGATGGGACAAAAATAAAAAAACAGGAGGCTCACACGTGTCCAACCCCAGGATCATCGCGCTCGAAACCGCCAATCCCACCACGTCCTTCTCCCAGGAAGAGCTTCTGGCCCTCACACCCTACACCGACGAGCGACGGCGAGGCTTTTTCCTTCACAGCGGCATCGAGCATCGCCACCTGTACCTGGACCGGGCCACCTTTCGCCCCACCGAGACCACGGACGAACTCAGCGCCCGGTACCGCAAAGCCAGCGTTGAGATCGGCTGCCTGGCGATTCAACGCGCCCTGGAAAAGGCAGGATGCTCGGGGGGAGAGATCGACTTTGTGGTGACCACCACCTGCACGGGCCGCCTCTGTCCCAATCTCGACGCCCAATTCGTCCGCGAGTTCAGAATGAAGGAGCGCGTCCAGCGAGTCCACGTCGGCGATATGGGCTGTGCCAGCGGGATGATTGCGCTGCAGCAGGCCTATAACCATCTCCTGGCCTTTCCCGACCATCGGGCGCTGATCGTTTCCGTGGAGATCTGCTCCTCAACCTATTACTTTGATGATTCCCTCGAGACCGCAGTGGCCAATGCCATCTTCGCGGACGGGGCGGCTGCGGCCGTCATGACATCCGATGTCGGTGGGATTGAGGTGATGGGCCACATGAGCCTGGTCCGTTCAGAGTACCTTGATCTGATGGGGTTTACCTACCCGAACGGACGACCTCGGATCCTGTTGTCTAAGGAGATCCGAGGGATCGGCGGCACGATGATGAAAAGCCTGACCAACGCGATGCTCGATCACTACCACCTCAAGCAGGAGGACATCCGGTTCTGGGTCCTGCACTCTGCCGGCCGAGGCGTCCTTGAACGGGCGCAGCGGACGATGGGACTGTGTGATGCCGACTTGGCCTTCTCCCGCCAGGTGCTTCGGCAATTCGGAAACATGTCGTCAGCTACGGTATTGTTCGTCCTCAACGAGGTCATCAACTCAGGGCAGGCATCCCCCGGAGACCTCGGTGTCATGATAGCACTTGGCCCAGGCTTCTGCGCGGAGGGGGCGCTGCTGCGATGGTAGCGGCCTTGCTGCCTCTCCCCCGTCTGCAAGGAGCGACAGAGCTGCTGGACCGCCGCGACAACTCCGATGAGGAGATACGCGGGAACCTTCGCGACCTGGAGCGGCTGAACCGATATTTCGGCGGTGTGCGCACGGTCCTGTTGCACCTCGGTCGAATGGTGGGTGGCCATTCGCCGGGCCCGGTTACCATCCTGGATATCGCAACCGGCGGGGCCGATATCCCTCGGGCTATCTGTCGTTGGGCCAGGAAGCGCACGCTTCCTGTCGCCATCGAAGCCGTAGACCACGGAGATCAGGTTCTGGCTGCCGCGACCGAATGGTCGATCGACTTTCCGGAGATCCGACTGCGACGGGTGTGCGCGCCGCTCTTGCCGTACCCGGATCGCAGCTTTGACTACGTCATCTCGTCTCTGTTCTTTCACCACCTGAACGAGACGGAAGGGATCATCCTATTGCGGGAGATGGCGCGGATAGCGCGACGCGGGTTGCTGGTCAACGACCTGCTGCGGAGCCGACTCGCCTGCCTGCTGACTACAATGACTACACGGCTGCTGTCCGGCAATCGCCTGACGCGCCACGATGGTCCGATATCCGTCCTGCGCGGATTCAGAGCCCAGGAACTGCGCCGTATGGCAACTGAAGCCGGTCTGACCGATGTGCGACTGAGCCGACATCGATGGTTCCGTATCGCGCTGACTGCCGCGTTGTCACCCGTCGAATCGCCCTTACTCGCCGCGCGGTAACCGCGCCGCTGCCGGTCCCGGTCAAGCGGAGTCTCACTTGATGGCGAGCTTCCCCTTCCGGTCGAGCGGGCTGATCCACGGAAACCGGGTGCAACCGAACTTGAAGATCCCGGAACGCTCCGCCAGAAACTCAACGATGGTTTCCTGCCCCGGCTCGATATAGCGTCTGACGTCCAGATCGGGGATCGAGAAAATATGCCTGGCACCGTCGCTGCGAATTGTCACTTTCACGAGCACCGATCTACCCTCTCGGTCTACGGCGATCACTGAGGGCTCACAGCGATAATCCCGCGCAATCATCATCACGGAATATCGTTTCGCTTCGGTTGGGATGCCGGCTGGCGGGGAGATCTCTGGAAACAGCGTAGTACAACCCGTCAGGACCATAGCAGACACCGCGAACGGCCAGAACCGGAATCGCTTCAATAGCCTGTTGATTGTGAGACGTCCTGTGCTTCGCATTGTGACCTTGCACATTATCACAGAGTTACAAAGGTTTTCAAGTCCGGCAACAAACGATACTTCACAAAATCCGGGAAAGCCCCTATGATAACGCTGAGGCGTCGAAGACTTGCCTCCACAATACAATGACACACCCAAAGATTTTAATCGCAGAGGACGAAGCGGCCTCCAGAGCGGGACTCCAGGAACTCCTCTCTGGCTGGGGATACGAGGTCACCGCCGCCGCTGATGGTCAGGAGGCTGTGGAGAAGGCATCCGATCTCCAGCCGTCGCTTATTATCGCTGACCTCGTCATGCCAAAGATGGACGGTATCACGCTCCTCCGTACCCTCAAAACGGAGGCAATCCTTCCCTCCCTGATCATTCTGACCGGTCACGGGACCATTGAGACCGCAGTCCAGGCAATGCGAGAAGGGGCCTACGACTATCTCACCAAACCGGTCGATATCGGTCGGCTTCATGTCCTTGTAGAGAAGGCCCTGGAACGCGGGGCGGTATTAAAGGAAGTCAAACTACTGCGCCATCAAGTCCGTCATCTGGGCCGTTTCGGCGAGTTGGTCGGCGATACACGCGCTATCAGAGAGGTCTACCGACTGCTTGAACTGGCCGCGCCCAGTACTGCGCCGGTTTTCGTCTGGGGGGAGAGCGGAACCGGTAAGGAGCTGGCAGCTCGTACGATTCACACACTGTCCGCACGGAAACAAGGCCCCTTCGTCCCGATCAACTGCGCCGCCATTCCGGAAACACTGCTGGAGAGCGAGATTTTCGGTCATGAGAAAGGGGCCTTTACCGGCGCGACCGAGCGAAGAATGGGATACTTTGAGCTGGCGGACGGCGGGACCATCTTTCTGGATGAGATCGCGGAGATGAAGGTCTCCACCCAGGCCAAGTTCCTCCGGATCCTTCAGGAGGGGAGCTTTCGCCGGTTGGGAGGAGCCAAAGAGATCCGAGTAGATGTCCGGGTAGTCGCCGCAACGAACAAGGATCCGGCGCGAGCGGTTCAGGATGGCCTGATCCGCGAGGACCTCTACTATCGGTTGAACGTATTCAGCGTCCATCTTCCTCCTCTTCGGGAACGACGCGAGGATATTCCTCTTCTCATCCGATCATTCCTCGAAGAATTCACGGACAAATACGGGAAAACAGTCCAGGGCGTGGACACCGGCGCACTGGCCCTCTTAACCGAGCACGATTGGCCCGGTAACGTGAGAGAGCTTCGGAATGCATTGGAGCGGGCCGTCCTCGTGGCTCACGGCAACTTGATCACACCGGCCGATCTGCCGCCCGATTGCCGCAGTCAGCGTTGCGCGTCGACCTCGGATTTCAATATCCCCATCGGGATTACCGTTGATGCGGCAGAAAAGGTCTTGATTCTCACCACGCTGGAACGCACAAACCAGAACAAGACTAAGGCTGCAGAGATTCTTGGTATCAGCCTGAAGACGCTGCACAATAAGTTAGCCCGCTATCGCGAAGAGACATCCTCCGCAGCCGACGTATAGGAATACATCCACATGTCGCTCGGTATCCGAGGCACGGCAATCCTCGGCATCAGCCTTCTCGTCTTCCTGATTGTCTCGCTGACGTTAGTCGTTCACCTCTCCACTACGACACGCCTGGTGGTTCGGCACGCGGCGGAAAAGAGCACCATACAGGCGCAGCAGATCTTCTCCGGCAGCACCCGCGTCATGGCTCGCGCACAGAGAAGCCGTCTGACGGATGCGCTGCGCAGCGACCGAGAGCTCCGCGCGCTCCTCGATGCCAGCATCGGCTATTCCCCGCACTTGGTCTACGCAATGATCACCGACCGATCGGATACGATCCTCCTGCACAGTCAGCGTTCCCGTGAGGGGACCAAGGCGCCGTCCCGACCGAGGATCGAACAGTTGCTGGCAATGAGCGCGCTTCGTCAGCTCACGGTACTGGCCGGCCAGCACCAGGTATTTGAGACCGTCCTGCCGCTTAGCCTCAACGACCGGCCTTTTGGGGCGATCCGGCTCGGACTGGCCGGAAGTCTCCTCTGGCGAGAACTCTCACCTGCTGTTCGGCAAAGCCTGCTATTGGCGGTTCTCGCGTTCCCGCTGGCCTGGGCCGTCGCCTATATCCTGTCGAACCTCGTGGTCGTCTCGTTACGTCAGATTGCCCAAGGCGTTGAACGGATGGCGCGCGGCGAGTTTGATACGGCGTTTGCGTCCAGCCGCGACGATGAGGTGGGACAGATTGCGGCGCAACTCAACTTGCTGGGACGCCAGGTCCAGGAGGACCGCTCCTCCCTGATCGATGAAAAGGCTAGATTGGAAGGAATCGTTCGCCGTCTGGAAGACGCCATCATCCTGCTGAACAGCGAGCAGGCCGTTATCTTCGCGAACCCGGCAGCCGAAACCCTGCTGGCGCGTCCACTCGTGAATGCCGTCGGTCAATCGTTAACGCAGATCCTGGGAGAGGCTCACCCCTTAGTCGAGGCAGTGGCTGAAAGCTTCCAGCAGCAAAAGCCCGTACGAAACCGTACCATTCAGTTGAGCGGATATCGCAACGCGCCTCTTGATATCCTCGCCTCTACCTTCCCAGTGCTCGACAGAGATAGCATCGTTGGAGGGATGATCCTTCTCAAGAATACCGAACCCCTTCGCCAAATCCAATCACTCATCGACTACTCACGGAAACTGGCCGAACTTGGAAAACTCACCTCGGGTGTTGCGCATGAAATCAAGAATCCGCTCAACGCCATGGTCATCCATCTGGAGCTGCTAAAGCAAAAACTGAACGATCCTCCGGAGACCGTAGCCAGAGGCTTGGAACTTCTCGGGGGGGAGGTTCGCCGTCTAGATCGTATGGTGCAAGGCTTTCTTCGATTTGTTCGCCCTCAGACCCTTGAACTGCGTCCTCTGAATCTCAACAGCCTCCTCCAAGAGATCGTCCGGTTGACTGAGGCGCAAGGGGCGCAAGGCGGGGTGACGTTTGCCCTTCGCCTTGACGACACGATCCCTCCGATCAATGGCGATCACGAGTTGCTCCGACAGGCCTTCCTGAACCTGGTTCTCAACGCCTGCCAGGCGATGCCCGATGGCGGAACAGTCACCCTCGCGACAGATCAGATCGTCGATGGCGTCATCCGCGCCCACGTCATCGATGGCGGGATAGGAATCCGGCCGGATGATCTCGACAAAATCTTCCGTCTCTACTACACTACGAGACCGGACGGGAACGGAATCGGACTGTCCCTGGTGTACCGGATCGTCCAGATGCATGGGGGTCGGATCGATGTTGATTCGCGGGTAGGGCACGGGACAACCATGACGGTAACTTTTCCTACAGCCTAATCCGGAGCGAAAGAAATCTTCACAGTGACTTCTCGAATAACCGTTATATTTTTATCCCTTATCCTGGCAGCCGGTTGCGCTCAGTTTCAAGCGATATTCAAGCCGACCCCTCGGCCCTCCGCCCCCGTGCGCCCGACGCGCCAGGCGC
>CABIKM010000043.1 GCA_902196205.1 Candidatus Methylomirabilis lanthanidiphila
GTTCCCCCCTTCTCAAAAGGGGGGAACGGGGGGGATTTTGCTGGGCGTGATAACGTTTATCCCCACGGATGAGTCGACGGCTCATACAATATTGCTTCGGCTTTGCCTCGTAACGACACTCCGCGTCGGATTGCCGCACTCCCTGTGGTCGCTCGCAATGACGGAGTTGGAGGGCAGACTTATGGGTGTGGACGCAGATTTATGGGTTAGTACGTAGGCAGTATAAGTAGTAATACTCTTGCATTTGAAATTCAAGTGTTTAATAGTAACAAGGAGAGGACAAACTCGAAAAAAAGATACTTTACAGTAAGTGAGGACATGAGGGCAAGCATTCCACCTACCCAGTCCGACTCTCATCAGCTCGCATCGCGGTTTCGCTGGATTCCACACGCTGCAAGCGCGAGCGCGGTTGCCGTCGGCGGCCTGGTCCTGGTCGGCTGGTGGCTTGACGTCGGAATCCTCAAGGCTCCGCTACCCGAATATCCCGCCATGATGGCCAACACGGCACTGGCCTTCGTCCTGATCGGTGTCGCTCTCTGGTTGTTGCGGACAGCGTCCACCAGTGGGCGGGGTCGACGTCTGTCCCGGATCTGCGCATCGATCGTCGCCCTCATCGGTCTGCTCACGCTCAGCGAATATCTGTTTGTATGGGACCTGGGGATTGGTCGACTGCCGGCCACGGATTTCCAGGCGCCTGCGGGACCCTACCACGTTCCGGGTCGGATCGCGTTTGCGAGCGCGCTGAATTTTGTTGTGCTCGGCGCCGCGCTCCTGCTGTTGGATGTAAAGATCCGCGGCGACTATCGGCCTGCCGAGCATCTTGCGGTTACGGTTGCCGCCATCGCGTTGTTGACGCTCGTGGCGTACCTTTACGGCGGGACCGAGATCCATCAGCTCTATCCTTTTACAACCGTCGCTCCGCACACGGCCCTACTGTTCGTCGTGCTCTCCATCGGTGTCCTGTTTGCTCGATCACAGCACAGGATCGTGAGCATCATGATGAGTGATACGGTCGCCGCCGCCGCAATGCGGCGCCTGCTGGTTGTCGCGATCCTTCTCCCGATCTCAGCGGGTTGGGTGAGGCTGATCGGGCAACGGTTCGGCCTCTTCGGCACCGAGTTCGGGCTGGCGCTTATCGTGGTGTTCGCAATCGTCGCGTTGACCGTGAGCGTCTACTGGCAGGCGACGTCGTTGATTCAGGCGGAGGAGTATCAGTGCGGGATCAATGAGATATCCGTCGCCTTTAGTGGGACGACCACCATTGAGGATACGTTCCCCGTCTTTGCGACGATAATCAAAAAGATCGCTTCGTATGATCGGATCTGTGTTGTGGCGCGTGACGGGGAGAAGCTGGTCGCAATAGCGTCGTGGGCTACCCTCCCTTTACAGTGTTTTCGGGGGAAGGCGTGGCGTCCGTCCGGTGAGACTGCCGTCGAGTGGGTCATGGACCATAAAACCCCTCGCCTGGTTCGGGACCTGCCGCTGGAGCAGCGTTTTGCTGATGAGGCCATCGTCGTGCGGGAGGGGATCCGGTCCACCTTGGTCCTGCCCCTAATGGTTGGTGGGGAGGCGGTCGGGACCGTAACCCTGGATAACAGGATACCGGGCGCTTACACGTCGGACTCCGTAACGGTGTTGACGGGCTTCATGGAACCGCTGGCCGCTGCCGTGCGGAATGCCGAGCTCCACGCGCAGGTGGTCCGCTACACCCACGAGTTGGAGGATCTGGTCGAGGCGAGGACCCGAGAGTTGCAGACGGCGAACGGCCATCTGGCGGAAGCCTCTCGCCACAAGTCCATTTTTCTGACCAACATGTCCCACGAGTTGCGTACACCGCTCAACAGCATCATTGGCTTTTCCGAACTGCTGCGCAACCAGACTGCCGGTCCGCTGATCGCCAAGCAGGCCCGCTACATAGACCACATCTACACCAGCGGCCAGCATCTGCTTGTGCTGATCAACGACCTGCTGGACCTGTCGAAAGTCGAGGCGGGCAAACTCGTACTGCACCCCGAGCCCATCGCCCTCTCCGAGGCGCTTGCGGCCGCCGTACAAGATATCCGGCCCTTGACCGACACCAAGCGACTCACTCTCACGCTGGACGTGGACACTGCGCCGATCACCATTGCTGCCGACCCGGTCCGCTTCAAGCAGATCATCTACAACATGCTGTCGAATGCCGTGAAGTTCACTCCGGAAGAAGGCCGAATTACGGTCACCGCGAGACGAGTTTCGAGTTCCGAGTTTGGAGTGTCGAGTGTAGAACCCGAAACTGGAAACTCAAAACTAAAAACTGCCAGTCTGGGCGAGTTCGTGGAGATCACGGTCGCCGACACCGGGATCGGGATTGCGGCAGAGGACCTCTCTCGACTCTTTGCGCGCTTCAGTCAGATCGAAATTGAGACGACGAAGCGGCTCAAGGGGAGCGGGTTGGGTCTCGTGCTGACCAGGCAGTTGGTCGAACTGCACGGGGGGACGATCGCGATTGCGTCCGATGGCCCGGGCCAGGGGAGCACGTGTACGGTGCGGCTGCCGCTGGCGCCTCAGGTGAAGCCGGAGACATGAGTGCAATAACGCAGGCTGTCATCCTGATCGTGGAGGATGATCCGCTGGGCCGGGAGCTGGCGAAGGAGATTCTCCATGACGCGGGATACGCCGTATTATCGTTGGAGGATGGCGTTGGCCTGCTGGAGCGGGTCAAGATCGAGCGGCCGGACATCATCCTCATGGATCTGCAATTGCCCGGCACCGACGGCGTCACACTCGCTCGGCAACTGAAGGCGGATGACGAGACGCGATCGATTCCGGTCGTGATGACGACCGCCTATGCGCAGCCGGAGTCGTACGTACAGGCCATTGAGGCCGGCTGCGCCGCCTACCTCACCAAACCCATCAATTCCAAGCTCCTTCTGAAGGCTGTCGCCACTCTGCTGAAGCGCTAAGTCGCCGACACCCCCGGGCGCACTCGGCGGAATGAGTGTGGCGCGCTCTTCCCTGAAATCCTATATTAATTCATAGGGTTAATGTATGTCGTGTAGCTGTATACTATCGTATACGATTATAATATTTCGTTTAGCAGGTAAGTCGCTGGTATAGTGGTTGAAATCGATGCGGGATGTGCGAAACAACCGAAGTCCCCTATCACGCTCGCTGGAAACGCCGCTCGCGAAGATGCTGGCGGGGATGATTGAGGCGGCGGCGAAGCGCCTGCACCCGGCGGTCCTTCAAGAGATGGTTCGCGATGTTGGGGCGCAGTTGGGTCGGCAGGCGGCTGCCGAGTACCGGCTGGCGCATCACATAAGCGGACGGTTCGACAGGTATGCCTGCGCCCGGTGCCTTGAGGCAATCGGGCAGCAGTTCAGGTGGGAGTATCAGGCATCAGTCGAGTCGGAAAGTGCCATCCGGCTTGATGTGCAGGGGTGCCCGCTGGCGAAACTGGGCAGGCCTGAACCGTACTTGACCGAATTGGGATACGGAATGCTTGGTGGGGTGGTGGCGGATGAGTTTGGCTACGCCAAGGTCTGCGTGAGCCATCAGCCTGACATGCCGCCGTTTCACTGTACCATCATGATCTACCTGCACGAATCTGAGGAGAGCCGGGCGGTAGGTGGCATCCTCTTTCCGCAGGTCGTCGATGAAGCGGCCCAGCTTGCAGAGTGGCAATCGCGCGAAAAACCTGCAGAGCGCCTGACGCCCCGCGAAACGGAAGTCTTCCGACTCATTGCGCAGGGTTTCACCGATAAGGAGGTCGCCACAGCGCTCCATCTATCCGTCTGTACCGTCCAGAATCATGCCGCGCAGATCCGCCGCAAACTGAGGATCGGTACCCGCACGGCGCTGGTCCGGTTCGCACTCCGTGCTCCTGTGGGCGAAGGGTAAGGGGTGCGTTGCGCGCAAAAAAGGACGAGAGAGAGAGAGTGGTACATTGGTCCTTGTTGCCGTATATTGTTTATAAAGTGACGATCTGCGGTCATTAAAAAGTGGCCTCATTGTACAGTCTCTTGCTCCTTTACCGAGTACGGAGCGAGCATGAGGTGAATATGGAATGGCCCGTGACGCTCGCGAGCATACCGGCCCGACCCCAATGCCTCGGCAGACGCTGCTGATGCAGGCGCTGAATGGGCTGATCCTAGCTGCCGCGAGGCAGCTTGACCCTTCGGTGCTCCAGGAGATGGTTCGCGGTGTTGGGGCGCAGTTGGGTCGGCAAGCGCTGACGGGGTACCGTCTGACACATTACGCGTGCGGGCAGCCCATCGGTTATACCTGGGCTGAGTGTCTGAAGGAGATAGGGGAGCAGTTCGGGTGGACGCTTCGGGTTGCGGTCGAGTCGGAGGGCGTGATTCGCGTCACCGTGCTGGAGTGCGACGTTACGGAATCGGAAGAGTCCGGATTGCACCTGTGCGAGTTCAGTTCCGGGCTCTTCGGCGGGGCCATGGCGGAGGCGATCGGCGACGTCAAGGTCTGTGTGAGCAGATGCTCGGAGACGCCACCGCGCAATTGTGCCTTTGCGATCTATTATCGAACGTCGGAAGAGAGCTTGGCGTTACCCGGTGTTGTCTATCCGCGGATAAGCGATCGGGCAGTCCAGCTTGCGCCAGGGTTACTGGACAGCGGCCCAGGCGCGCGCCTGACGTCCCGTGAGGCGCAGGTTCTCAGGCAGATCGCCCATGGTTTGCCTGATAAGGAGATCGCGGCAGCGCTCCAGTTGTCCGTCCGGACCGTCGAGAACCATGGCGCAAGAATTCGCAGGAAGCTCAGCATCGGCAACCGCGCCGCGCTGGTCCGGTTTGCGCTGCAGAATCGCTTGATCGAGTCGTAAGAGCGCAGACCACTCTACCTCTCTATTTCTATTTGCCGATTTTTACCTAGCCCTGCCTGCCTGCATCGTTCGAAGATTGCCTTTCAGGGCGCCTTCGTGTATGATTTTGTGCGATACGGTGTGAACCGCGCGCAAAAAAGGAGATGCCTCTGGTGCGTAGCTTCCGACAGGCGATGGTGGACGAGATTCTGCCCCAGGTCAGCAAACCGTCCCGCTATATCGGAATGGAGTGGAACGCCGTCAGGAAAGACCCCGCCAAGACGTCCGTCAGAATTGCGCTCGCCTTCCCCGATACGTACGAAATCGGCATGTCCCATCTGGGCCTGAAGATCCTCTACCAGATCGTGAACCGACGGCCGGAGTTCATGGCGGAACGGGTCTATGCGCCATGGACCGATGCGGACGCGCTCCTGCGGCAGCGGCGGATTCCGCTTTGCAGCCTCGAATCCGGCTACAGCCTGGCCGATTTTGATCTGATCGGCTTTACGCTGCAGTATGAGTTGTCGTACACCAACATCCTGAACATGCTGGACCTGGCCGGTGTCCCTTTGAAGAGCGCCGACCGGCGGGAGGGCGATCCGTTCGTCATCGGAGGCGGCTCCGTCGGCTTCAATCCCGAGCCGATTGCGGAGTTTCTCGACCTGTTCGTCCTGGGCGACGGCGAGGAGGCCGTTCTCGAGGTCTGCGAGGCGACGGCCGCGTGGAAGGCCTCAGGCGGGCGGCGCGAGGCGCTCCTTGAGGCATGGGCCAAGATTCCCGGCTGCTACGTCCCCGCGCTTCACCAGGGCGAGACCATCCGCAAGAGGACGGCGATCCATCTGGACGGGATCGACTATGGTGCCTTCCCGGTCCCCTTCATGGAGATCGTTCACGACCGGGTCAGTATCGAGGTGATGCGGGGCTGCACCCAGGGGTGCCGGTTCTGCCAGGCGGGTTACCTGTATCGGCCGCTGCGGGAGCGGTCGGCTGAGGAGATCCAGCAACTGGCCTTACAGGCAATTCGGGAAACGGGATATGAAGAGGTGTCGCTGGCCTCGTTGAGTATCGCCGATCTGACGGTCCTCCCGGACGTCGTGCCGTCGTTAATGGATCAACTGTTGCCGGAGAAGATCTCGCTGTCGCTTCCCTCCCTCCGTGTCGAAACGCTGAACCGGTTTCCGCAGGTGGCCGAGGAGATCAGCCGGGTTCGCAAGACCGGCTTCACTATTGCGCCGGAGGCCGGAAGCCGCCGGTTGCGAAAGGTGATCAACAAGGAGGGATTCGACGAGGAGCAGATCTTTACGGCCGTGCGTAATGCCGCCAGATCAGGCTGGGAATCGGTCAAGTTCTATTTCATGATCGGGCTCCCCACCGAGACGCAGGAGGACCTGGACGAGCTGGTTCGCATTACGCGGGAATCGGCGCGGATTGCGCGGGCCGAGTCGGCGAGAGGGTTTGGTCTGACCGTCAGTACCTCCCCATTTGTGCCGAAGCCTCATACCCCGTTCCAGTGGTTCGCCCAGGATTCGATGGAGATGCTCCAGGAGAAACAGGACTATCTGAGGCGGAGGTTGCGGGAGGTCAGGGTCTCGTACAAGTGGCACAACGTCCGGTCCTCATTTCTGGAGGCGGTCTTTTCGCTGGGCGACCGTTCGCTGGGCCGGGTTGTCCAGCGCGGCTATGAGCTGGGGTGTCGGCTTGACGGCTGGACCGAACATCTGAAGTTCGATCGATGGATGCAGGCGTTCGAAAAGACCGGGATCGACCCCAGGGCGATCGCCAACCGGCCGCGCAACCTGGACGAGCCGCTGCCGTGGGATCACATCGACACCGGCGTCGACAAGGCGTTCCTGCAGCGCGAATACAAGAAGGCGCTGGAGGCCCGCGGGACGGTCGATTGCCATACGTCCACCTGCACGGCCTGCGGCGAGATCTGCATGCCCAACTGGCCCACCTGGGCCGAGCAGGTGGGAATGAAGGTTTGGAGTTCCGAGTTTGGAGTTTCGAGTTCAAAGTTCCTAGCGCCACGCGCTGACCCCGAAACCCAAAACCCGAAACCCCAAACTCCCGCGCAGCGTATTCGGTTCGTCTTTCAGAAGGTCGGGGTGCTCCGGTTTCTGTCGCATCTGGAAGTGATGCGGGCGCTGGGGCGGGCGCTGCGCCGGGCCGGGATTGCTGTGGCCTATTCGCAGGGGTTCAACCCGCAGCCGAAGCTGTCGCTTGCGCTTGCGCTGCCGGTAGGGGTCGAGGGACGGCAGGAGTTGGGGGACATCGAGCTGCGCGCGGCTATGGCCCCGGAGGAGTTGGCGGCGCGGGTCAACCGGTCCCTTGTGGACGGATTGCAACTGCTGCGGGCGTGGGAGGTGCCGTTGACGGCGCCGTCGCTCACGGCATTGGTGCGGGAGGTCGCGTATCGTGTGACGCTGCCGCTGGTCGGCTTCGCCGCGCCGATCGGCGAGCGGCTCAGCGCTCAGGCGCTGTGCGACGAGTGGTTGGATCGACCCAGTATTGTCGTGAGCGTGGAGCGCAAGGAGGGGCGGCGGGAGGTTGATGCCCGTCCGCAGATCGTGGGGTTGACCGCGTCGCGGGAAGAGGACGGGGCGCTCTGTTGGGTTCTTCGCCTGAGGACGGGCCAGGGGATCGGCGTGCGGCCGCAGGCGATTATGACCAGCTTGCTGCAGGAGGCGATTAACGGCCAGTGTGAAGGGTGGGAAGCGAAGCTGCGCGTGGCGAGAACAGCCCTGATCCTGGATGGCGAGGGGGATTTCCAAAGCGATGATACTTCGGTGAAGGAGACGCTTTGATTTCAGATAAGCTGAGCATCGACCGATGAAACGCGAGATTATCGTTAACTCTTCCATCGTAGAAACCCGGGTGGCCGTCCTGGAGGACGGCGTCCTGGTCGAGCTGCTGATCGACGACTCGAAGAACAAGAGCATCGCCGGTAATATCTACAAAGGGCGCGTCCTCAAGATCCTTCCTGGGATGCAGGCGGCCTTCGTGGACCTGGGCCTGGCGAAGGATGCCTTTCTGTATGTCCGGGATATCTTCGAGGACGTGGAGGAGTATGAGCAGTTGCTGACCATCGGGGAGGAGGGCGAGCCTGCCGAGTCGTCATCTGAGGAGCCGAGGCCCAGCTTTGCTCGAGGTCGTCGCCAGCAAGCCAGCATTGAGGAGCTGCTCAAGGAGGGGCAGGAGATTGTCGCGCAGGTGGCCCGTGAGCCGCTCGGTACGAAGGGCGCCAGGATCACCTCGCACATTACCCTGCCCGGCCGCTATCTGGTCTATATGCCGACCGAGCAGCATGTCGGGGTGTCGCGAAAGATCGAGAACGAGGCGGAACGATCCCGACTGAAGGCGATCATCGAAGAGATCAACCCGGAACGCGAGGGAGTGATCGTCAGGACCGCCGGGGTCGGCAAGGGGAAGGCGGAAATTGAGGCCGATCTCGAGTTTCTCCGGTCGCTCTGGAAAAAGATCAAGAGCAGGGCCGAAACGCTCGCCGCCCCGGCATTAGCGCAAAAGGACCTGGACCTGATCTTCCGAATCTTCCGCGATCTCTTCACGAAGGAGGTAGTCCGCCTGGTTGTGGATAGTCCGACCGAGTACGAGCGGTGTCTGGAGTATGCCGAGTCGCTGCACCCCGAACTGAAATCACACCTGTTTCTCTATACGGAGGACGAGCCGATCTTTAAGTCGTTCGGCATCGAAAAGGAGGTCGAGAAGGCGCTCCGACATAAGGTGTGGTTGAAATCAGGCGGCTATATCGTGCTGGAGGAGACGGAGGCGCTGGTCTCCATCGATGTCAATACCGGTAAGTACGTCGGTAAGCACGATTTTGAGGAGACGGTCCTCAAGACCAACCTGGAGGCGGCCCGCGAGATCGCGCGCCAGGTGCGCTTGCGCGACCTGGGCGGGATCATCATCATCGACTTTATCGACATGGCCCGGCAGGAGAGTCGGGATCGGGTGCTGCAGGAGCTGAAGGAGGTGCTGAAGCCCGACCGCTCACCCACGAATGTCTCGCTCCTGTCCGAGCTGGGTCTGGTCGAGATGACACGAAAGCGCGTCCGCCAAGGGCTGAACAAGGCCCTGAGCGCGTCGTGCCCGGCATGCGGCGGCCTCGGCTATATCCGTTCGACCCCGTCCATAGCCCATCAAGTCCTGCGAGAGGTCGAGTGGCAGCTCTCCCGCAAGCGGATCCCCCTGATCCGGATCCGGGCCCATCCCGACCTGATCGGCTGGTTCCAGGCTGAGGATGGCGAGGTGATCGAGGCGCTCCAGCAGACCTACGCCGGGGAGATCATCCTGGTTCCTGAAGAAACATTGGCGCCCGGAAAATATCAGTTGCTGGAAGGGTAGGACACAGTCGACGAGTGGGAGGCGGCCCGGCGGCTTAATCTGTAAGTCGGAAGCGATCTGATGACCAACAGACAGAACGGAGGGAGAGATGGCGAGATTGCTGATCACCGCGACCCATGGGTACGACAATTCCACGCGGGCGGCGATGCCGTTCTTTGTGGCGAAGGGGGCGAAGGAGTCGGGTATCGACGTCGGCATTGTGCTGGCGCTCGACGCCACGGTCCTGATCAAGCCGGAGTTACGACAGCACGTGAAGCCCTACGGACTTCCGCCGCTCGACGAGCTGTTTCAGTTCGCTGTGGATCACCAGGTCCCGATCTACCTCTGAGGCGGGTGAGCGCAGACCCGGGGGGTCTTGGATGAAGACCTCAAGCGCGTGTCGGTCGTTGAGAAGATCGACATCAAACGGTACGCCCAACTGCTCGTAGAATACGATCGGTCGGTGACATATTAAGAAGCAGCTATTAGCTGTCAGCTATCAGCTTTCAGGTAAAGATAATCTGAAGAGTACGATAAAGCTGATCGCTGACGGCTGATAGCTGATAGCTGTTTTGAGGAGACATCACGATGCGCGCGATTCGCGTACATGAATATGGCGGTCCTGACGTACTTCGCTACGAGGAGGTGGCGCGCCCCGAACCCGGCGCAGGCGAGGCGCGGGTCAAGATCGATGCGGTGGGCATCAACTATATCGATATCTACCAGCGGAAGGGTCAATACCCCGACCCGCTGCCGGTGATCCCCGGCAGGGAGGCAGCCGGCGTCGTCGATGCGGTCGGCCCGGACGTGTCGGATCTTGCAGTAGGAACCCGCGTCGTCTACGCGATGCACGTAGGCAGCTATGCGGAGTATGCGGTTGTCCCGGCACGGCGGCTGGTGCCGATCCCCGCCGCGATAGATGCGCGAGTAGCGGCCGCGGTGATGCTACAGGGACTGACCGCGCACTATCTGACCCACAGCACCTATCCGCTGCAGCCTGGCGACAGCGCGCTGGTTCATGCGGCCGCCGGCGGCGTCGGCCTGCTCCTGGTCCAGATGGCGAAGCGGCGAGGCGCCCGGGTTATCGGGACCGTCTCGACAGAGGAGAAGGCGAGCCTGGCGAAAGAGGCCGGTGCCGATGAGGTGATCCTCTACACGCGGGCCGACTTCGAGGCGGAAACCAGGCGCCTGACCGACGGCAAGGGCGTACATGTGGTCTACGACTCGGTCGGACAGACTACCTTCGATAAAAGCTTGAACTGCCTGAAGCCTCGCGGCTATATGGTCCTTTATGGCCAAGCCAGCGGACCGGTGCCGCCGTTCAACCCCCAACTGCTCAGTACCAAGGGTTCAGTGTTTCTGACCCGTCCTAACCTGATGCACTATACGCTCGACCGGGCGGAACTGTTGAGGCGGGCCGGCGATCTGTTCGACTGGATCAACGCCGCAACGCTCACCGTGCGGATCGACGCGGCATTCCCGCTTGCCGAGGCCCCCCTCGCTCATCGCCGCCTTGAAGAACGCAAGAGCATAGGAAAACTGTTACTGATCCCCTGATGCGCGCCATTCGGCCCGGCCTGCTTGTGCTCGTGTTGCTGGTAGGATCGGTATCGTGCAGCAGAGTCAACGGCGCGCCAGGGTTGCCGCTCCACCAGATTCACCTGCCGCCCCGATTTGAGATCAGTATCTACGCGAGTCCGGTTCCCAACGCCCGGTCCATGGCTCTCAGTCCACACGGCACACTGTTTGTCGGCACTCTTACGGCAGGAAACGTGTATGCCGTTATTGATCGTAACCAGGACGGCAAGGCTGACGAGGTCATCACGATTGCGCAGGGGCTCAATATGCCGAATGGCGTAGCCTTTCGTGATGGTGCCCTCTACGTGGCCGAAGTGAACCGAATTCTTCGATATGACGATATCGAGACGCATCTGAAGGATCCGCCTGCGCCGGTGGTGGTGTATGATGGCCTTCCCCGGGATCGCCATCATGGCTGGAAGTTCATCGCGTTCGGTCCAGACGGTTGGTTATATATTCCGGTCGGCGCGCCATGTAACGTCTGTGAGCGCGACGACGCGCGCTACGCGTCGATTACGCGCATGAAGCCGAACGGGACCCGATTGGAAATCTTTGCGAAAGGCGTCCGTAATACGGTCGGCTTCGATTGGCATCCGAAGACGCATGAACTGTGGTTTACGGACAACGGGCGCGATTGGATGGGTGGCGATTCGCCGCCGGACGAGTTAAATAATGCGCCGCATCCGGGCCTGCATTTTGGCTTCCCCTACTGCCATGGACGCACTATTGCCGATCCCGGATATGGGAAGCGGCGGAGATGTGAGGAGTTTACCCCGCCGGCCGTAGAACTTGGGCCGCACGTCGCGGCGCTTGGCATGCGGTTTTACACAGGAGCGCTGTTTCCCGACGAGTTTCGGAATCAGATCTTTCTTGCGGAACATGGATCGTGGAACCGAAGCGCGCCGATCGGCTATCGTGTGATGCTGGTGCGGATTATGGAGCAGCGCGCCATGGCGTATGAGGTATTTGCCGAAGGCTGGTTGCATGGCGGGCACGCTTGGGGACGCCCGGTGGACCTGCTGGTCATGCCGGATGGCGCCATGCTCGTGTCGGACGATAAGGCGAATGTGATCTATCGGATCAGCTACGGAAAATAGGTCGTTCCGGCTCCTGCCATACCACCACAATGTCCAAAAGAGCCCGGATATGATACGGGTTAGAAATTTTGCGCGACAAGAAGAATAATTCGTGGTAAAGATGATGGACCATTTTGGGAAACGGGGAAGATGAGTCTAGGGGGAAGGGGCGTCGATAAGAGGTCGCAAACATCGGCTTTGGCCAAGGAAAGGAGAGAAGGGGTGGGACACAGGACCGGGAGATCATTGCCGTGGATGGGTGCATTGGCCGTTACAATCGCAGTCGCAGGCTTGGTCGGCGCATCGAGTGTCATGGCGGCAGATCCGCAATCGACCGAGGAACGCGCTGTCCAACAGATGGAAGGCGCCGTATCGTTGGAGAAAGAGCAGATCGAGGAGTACGATCCCTGGGAGCCGTACAACGAAAAAATGTTCAGCTTTAACCACGATGTGGTCGATCGGTATGTACTCAAACCCGTAGCGACCGGATGGGATTATCTGCCTGATCCTGTACAAGAAGGCCTCGGCAACGCCTTCGATAACGTCGCCATGCCTCGCCGCGTCGTCAACAACCTGTTGCAGGCGAAATTCAAGGGAGCCGGCACCGAACTGACTCGCTTCGGCATTAACACAACGGTCGGTGTCGTGGGTGTGTTCGATGTTGCGAAGAAGTGGGGATTTGAAAAGAGCGATGCGGATAGCGGTCAAACGCTGGGTAAATGGGGGGTAGGCCCCGGTCCGTATTTCGTTCTCCCGTTCTTGCCGCCGCTGACGGTCCGTGATGCCTTCGGTCTGGTGGCGGACGTAGCCATGGATCCCATCAATTACTTCGTCCCACTGGCCGCATCGTTTGGACGCAGAGGCGGCGACACCGTCAATAGCCGGTCCCAGAATCTGGAATTGTATGAGAGCGTTGAAGACTCGACCGTTGATTTGTACAGCGCGGTACGCAATGCCTATCTGCAGCGGAGGCAACAGGCTATCGAGAAGTAATCGTGACCACTGAAACCCCGTACCTTTGACGGAGAGCGGCTGACATACTCCGGCTCTTCCAGATTCGGTTGGAGTGAATGCTATCTCTGATGTGTCCATGGGTATAGGAGGCAGCCGTCACTTCTTATGCCTTCGCTGGCTCGGTCGGGTGTCGTGTTCCTTCCGAGCTGAGACTCGGCGGAGCCCTGCTCGTTCGATAAAGCGTGTTCCTGCCCCCTGCTCTACTCACACTGACTCCTGACTCCCCACCCAACTTCCTCGCTGAACAACGAGAATAATTTACCTTTCTGGTGTGCAATTTCAACTCCCTGGAGTTGAACGGCCCTCAGTGCGACACGGTCAATGATGTGTCGTACGGGCGCTTTCCGACGCTTCATAGTCCAGTGTTCAGCATGGCACGATAGTTGCCCTCTCTAAGGGTATGAGCGGACACGCACCATCCCTTGATCGAGCGACTATTCGCGCGAGGATGCCGCTGCTTCTTCTCGCGGGACTCGCAGCCACCTGGGCGATCTGGCATGTCGTGGCCGGCCAGGCATTTAGCCCGACGGTGTTGTTTTATGCCGACGGCGCCCGTACGCCGATGGCGGCATTTAATGGATCGGCGTACGAACTGCGCGAAGAGCGTCTCTTGAGCGCCTATCCGCCTCTTCTGATCGACGCAGTTCTACTTATGGAAGATCGGCGCTTCTATGAGCATCATGGAGTCGACGTGCGCGCCGTTATAAGAGCCGCATGGGCCAACGTGAGGCGCGGGACCATCGTACAGGGCGGCAGCACGCTCACCCAGCAACTGGCCCGCGCTCGTTATCTGAATCGCGAACGCACGTTCTGGCGGAAGATGAAAGAGGCTGTCTTGGCGGTCGGGCTGGAGGCTACCCTATCGAAGCGGGAGATTCTCGAGCAGTACCTCAATGAGGTCTATCTCGGGCAACTCGGGACCTATGAGATACGAGGGATGGCGGCCGCCTCGCGCCACTATCTGGGCAAAGAGCCTGACGCGCTTCGTCCGGCTGAGGTCGCGTTGCTGGTCGGTCTGATCCGGTCGCCCAACACGATCTCCCCTCTTACCTCGTTGCAACGCGCTCGCGAGCGCCGGAACTTCGTTCTCCGCCGCCTGCGGCAAGAGCAGAGATTGAGCGACGCTGACTATGACCGCGCCCTGAAGGAACCGGTCCGGGTGGTGCGAGACTCGACTGTGGGGGCCTCGTATTTTTTGGATTTCGCCAGGAAAGAACTTGAGGCCAGGCTCTCCGGCGTCTCGGGTAGCGGGACGTTGAAGGTCTACACTACCCTTGAAGTGGCAATTCAACAGTCGGCTTATCAGGCGGTTGTGCAGGGGCTGGTGAAGCTTGACGGGGGACGGAAGGCGTCATCAGGACACACCCTCGAAGGCGCACTGGTCGCGCTGGACGTGCAGCGCGGCGCCATCAGGGCGATGGTGGGTGGGAGGAGCTACCAACGCAGCCAATTCAACCGCGCCGTTCAAGCCCGCCGACAGCCGGGTTCGCTTTTCAAGCCATTTATCTATCTGGCTGCGTTTGAAACAGGGAGTAGAAACGGAGAGCACGCGCTGACCCCTGCAACGCTGGTTCCTGACCATCCTCTCACGCAAATCATCGGGAACGAGCGATGGACGCCGAAGAATTTCAACGGTCGTTACTATGGTTCGGTGCGACTGCGCGAGGCGCTTGAACAATCCCTTAATGCGGCCACCATCACCATTGGAGAGCGGGTCGGGTTAAGTCGCGTGATTGAGCAGGCCAGAGTATCCGGCATCGAAAGCCCGCTTCGACCAAGCCCTGCGACGCTGTTAGGCGCGTCCGAGGTCACCCTGCTGGAAATCACCGCGGCGTACGGTACGCTCGCCAGGGGTGGAGAGTGGCTCAGGCCCTCCGCCATTAGGAGGGTAGAGGACAGTGACGGGCGGGTTCTGTTCGAAGCGCAGCGCGAGGCGCGACGAGCGGCTTCTCCTCAGGCCGCCTTCCTGGTGACATCGCTTCTGCGGGGCGCAATCGAGCGGGGCACTGCGGCGTCGGCTCACCGTCTCGGACTGACCAGAGAGGCGGCAGGCAAGACCGGGACCAGCAATGAGATGCGCGATGCCTGGTTTGTGGGCTATACGCCTGACTTGGTTGCCGGTGTGTGGGTTGGTATCGATTTCGGCGCGCCGGTCCGATTGACGGGGGCTCAGGCCGCGCTGCCGATCTGGACCCAGTTCCTTGAGCAGGCATCGGTCGGCTATCCGCCGCGAAGCTTTGAGCCTCCTTCAGGGATTGTCACAGCCAGGATCGATCCGGCATCCGGTCTCCGTCTGACTCCCGGATGCCCGGGCGGGGTAGACGAGGTGTTTATTCATGGGACCGAACCGGGGGCAGGCTGTTCACAAGGTGAGTTCGCTTTGTTTGGTTGGTTTCGTCGTCTCTTTTCCCATTGACCCCTTCGAATCGAGGCTACCCCAATTGGGATACAACACGTCCCAAATCGGGTGAATAAGCCGGTGTGACCGTCGACGATATCGATGGGCCTGCGCCGGAGCAGTCCGTAACTTACGAGATCTATAGGGGGAACACAATTAATTTGGTAGACTCGGAATTTGGTATCTCGCCTGCATGTCAGAAGGAGTTGTCGACAACAATTCGTGAATCGGGACACCACGTTCATTGTAGAGGAGGGTAATTGCAACCAATGATAAAGAAGCTGAGTATCGTAGCGATGGCTGGTCTCTTCAGTGTCTCTGCAGCCGGGCTGGGTTTCGCCGATGAGAAAGTCATACCGGTGCCTGTCACACCCGCCATGCCCGATGTGCGCGGAGAAGTGAAGAAGGAGATCAAGGACGTCAAGAGCAAGGCGAAGCAGATGAAGGAACAGGCGACGACGGCCGTAACGCCAACGGTTGTGGCGCCGGTTCCAGCTGTCACACCCGCCATGCCCGATGTGCGCGGAGAAGTGAAGAAGGAGATCAAGGACGTCAAGAGCAAGGCGAAGCAGATGAAGGAGGAGGCTGTGAAGGCAGTTACACCTCCGATTATGGCGCCGGTTCCAGCGACTTCTGGAGAAAAGAAGTAATCTGATGATTCTCGTCTATGGACGATATGATGTCGAAACCAGGAAGGAGGTGATTCCAAGCGATGATGAAGAAACTGGGTATCGTAGTGATGGCCGGCCTCTTCACGGTCTCCGTGGCTGGTCTGAGCTTTGCCGATGAAATGAAGGAGCATAAGGGCATGCCTGCGGCGACCGGCACCCCAGCCAACCCTTGTGCTGGAGCGAAGAAGGAGGAGCCTAAGAAGAAGGCAGCCGCGAAGAAGGCCGATAAGAAGGCGGCAGAGGCCCCGGCAGCGCCAGCTCCTGCACCAGCCCCGGTTGCACCGGCGAAGAAGTAACCCCTCGTCTATGGACGATATGATGTCGAAACCAGGAAGGAGGTGATTCCAAGCGATGATGAAGAAATTGGGTATTGTATTGATGGCTGGCTTCTTCACGGTCTCCGTGGCCGGTCTGAGCTTTGCCGATGAGAAGGCGGCGGCCCCCGCGGCCCCCGCTGCTGAGAAGGCGGCTCCTGCTAAGGACGAGAAGGCGGCCCCTAAGAAGAAGGCGGCAAAGAAGGCAGCCCCGAAGGCAGAGACTGCTCCGGCTCCGGCTCCAGCCCCTGCCCCTGCAGTAGAGAAGAAGTAGCCTCTGTTTGTTGTTCGGGCTCGAACGCGAGCCAAAAGGCACCCTGTACTGTGTGCAGGGTGCCTTTTATTTTCTTGACACCGAGCCGGAGTGTGGGATTAGATAGACCTCGTCTCGCGAGAGTGGGACGAGGCTGAGTCCGCCGGCGGCGGAAACAGGGAAAACGGTGAAGCCCTGCACTCGCAGGGTGGAGGGCCATGCCGTTGCTGCCCCGCAACTGTAAGCGGCATTGAAATCTGCAGAATGCCACTGTCCAAAGGAATAGTTTCGAGTTGCGAGTTTTGAGTTTCGAGTTTGAGAACCCGAAACCCGGAACCCAAAACCAGAAACTAGCGTGGATGGGAAGGCGCAGAGAGTAAGGTGAGCCGCGAGTCAGGAGACCTGCCCAGCCTTCAGGTGCTGATGACCTTCCGAGGGGGAGGGCGGCCTTGTCGCGTACCGGGTTAATCGCGGCGCAGGTGTAGCGCTCGGTTTGGGTATAAAAACCCCAATCCTCCTTGGAGGATTGGGGTTTTTTGTTGCGAGTAACCTTTAGCGTTCAGCGATTAGCAGTCAGCGAATGGATAGCGAAGGCGAGTTGACGAGAGGGGGTGATGGTCACCTACACGATCGGGTCACTGTTGAGAGCACATTGAACGCCCCTGGATGTAAGGGAAGCTGGTGTGCCGGCCGCATAGTGCGGCGGAGCAAAGCCAGCACGGTCCCGCCACTGTGAGTGGGGAGCCGCTCTGCAGAATGCCACTGTCCAAAGGAATAGTTTCGAGTTGCGAGTTTTGAGTTTCGAGTTTGAGAACCCGAAACCCGGAACCCAAAACCAGAAACTAGCGTGGATGGGAAGGCGCAGGGTTGGCGACGATCCACAAGTCAGGAGACCTTATCCGGGGGACAATATCGACGTACCACCTTCGCGGATAAGGGGGCGAATGATGACACGCTGGAAAAGTGCCGCCAAGTGGTGGTTGTGGATGGTGATTCTGTGGTGCTGTGGACTGGAAAGCGCGTGGGGACAGATGCTCGGATCGGTTGCTGAAGACGCGGTAGAGCTGGGATCGGTGGTGGTGACGGCGACGAAAACTGAGGTTCCCGTGAAACAGGTCGCGGCGTCGGTCACCGTGATTACGAGGGAGGAGATTGAGGCGCGTCAGGTCACTCAGGTGTCGGATCTGCTCCGGGATGTTCCAGGCTTGAGTGTCAGGCAGCAGAGCAGTCGAGGGAGTGTCGTGAGTATTTTTCCGAGGGGCGGCAACTCGAATTTCAACTTGGTGCTGATTGACGGCGTGAAGGTCAACGATGCCGGCGGCTTCTACGACTTCGGCGACTTCAGCGCCGACAATATCGAGCGGATCGAGATTGTCCGAGGTCCCCACAGCGCGCTGTACGGCTCCGATGCCATGGGGTCGGTGATTCAGATCTTTACCAGGCGAGGAAAGGGAACCCCGCGCGTCGAGACCTCGTTTGGGGGCGGAAATCTGAAGACGTTTGAGGAAAAATTGAATCTCAGCGGGGGTGCCGGGCAATTCGACTATTCGTTCGGGGTGGGTCGAAACGATACCGGTGGGAACCTTCCGATCAACAACCACTTCGGCGAGACGACCGTGAGCAGTCGTGTGGGCTTTACGCTTGAGAAAGTGCTGGATCTGGGTCTCGCTGTCCGTTATACCGACAGCCATCTTCATTTTCCTACTGAGACCGGCGATCGGTTCAATGGAGTCAAGCTCCCGCTCGATCCGGACCAATCGAGCGACCAGCAACGGCTGGTCGTCAGCGGCAAAGCCAGCCACGCGCTCACACCCTGGTGGGGGCAGACGCTTCAGCTTGGTTGGTACCGGCGCAACTATGCGTTGGATGATCCCTTCAATTCCGGGATCGATTTTTCGACCTTTCGCAGTGATAGTGAAGAGCGCCGGTTCTCCCTCGATTACTCCTGGAACCTGACCGCCCCCACCGTTCTGAATATTTCCAGCCTCTTGACCGCAGGTTTCGCCTTTGAGCGTGAGGAGTTTGAGCAGCAGGCCGCAGTCACCGCGACCGATTTTCCCTCCTCAAGCGCCAACGCGGCCAGACGGGATAATAAGGCCGGTTATCTCCAGGGTCAGTTTGATTGGAGGAAACAGCTTTTCCTGACGGCAGGATTCAGGGTTGACGGCAACAGCACCTTCGGGACCGAGGTGACGCCGAGGGTCTCGGCGGCGTGGATCGTTCCGTACCTGGGGACCAAGTTGAGGGGTGGATATGGTGAGGGGATCAAGGAGCCGAGCTTCGTTGAGAATTTCGGCGATGGAAGTCAGTTTATCGTCGGGAATCCTCACCTGAAGCCGGAACGGATCAGGGGCTGGGAGATCGGCTTCGACCAGCCGTTCTTTCATGGTCTGGCCGATTTCTCGGCGACGTACTTCCACAACCACTTTCAGGACCTGATCGCTTTCATCTTCAGTCCTACCTCAGGCTGTTCGGCCAGCTTCTGTAACGTTCAAAAGGCAAAGGCGGAAGGGGTCGAATTCGCTGCGACAATCCGGCCGGGATACGGCCTGACTATCGGCGGAGGCTACACATTCCTTGATACGAAGGTGCTCAACGATGGCGGCATTGGGTCTGTCGCGCTGCAGAATGGGGAGCGGCTGCTCCGCCGACCCAAGCACGCCGGGACGCTTTCCATTGACCATGTCTGGCGTCGCCTGCACACCAGCCTGACGACCACATTTGTTGGGAATCGGTCGGACATCTTTACCGATCCTGCCACATTCTCGACTGAACGGGTAAGGGCGGATGGCTATATAACCGTAGATCTGGCGGGCTCGTATCTCCTGTTGAAAGACACCCGCCACCTGCGGGAGCTTACACTGTTCGGAAGAATCCAGAATCTCTTCGATCGGAATTATCAGCAGGTCGCCGGTTTTTCGGCGCCGGGCATCACCTGGCTGTTTGGCCTGAAGGGCAGCCTATGACGCGCCTGGCGATCCTGCTGGGCTGGATCGCGTTGTTGCTGTGGGGAGTTGCCGACGCCTCTCCCCTCACGATTGTCGATGACGCAGGGCGGTCCGTGACATTGGGCGGGCCGCCCAAGCGGATCATGACGCTTACGCCGGGCCATACCGAGATCCTGTTCGCCCTTGGCGCTGCGGACCGTATCGTCGCCGTCGACCAATGGAGCGACTTTCCATCTGCGGCGAAGTTCAAACCACAGGTGGCTCCCTTCAGCCCCAACCTGGAGCAGGTGGTGCGTCTCAATCCCGACCTGATTCTCTCGACTCATGGGGGCGCCGAACCGCTGCTGCCCCTCGAGCGGCACGGGATGAGGGTGATAATCTTTGCGCCGCGAACGCTCGAAGAGCTCTACCGAAATATCCTTCTGATCGGACGGATCGTGGACGCTGAGGCGCGGGCCGAGGGTCTGGTCCGCGTTATGCGGCAGCGGGTAGCCGCAGTCGTGGCGAAGGTGCGAGACGCCCCCAGGCCCAGGGTCTTCATCGAGGTTGACGGCACCGATCCGGCCCGCCCCTTCACAGCCGGTCCTGGTTCATTCGTCGATGTCCTTGTACAGCTTGCAGGCGGGGCAAACGTCGCCGCTCGTTCACGAACGGCGTGGCCCCAGTTCAGTCTCGAAGAGCTTGTCAAGGCGGATCCCGACCTGATTATCCTGGCCGATCCGCTTGCGCCTCCGAACCTCGACGCGCCGGGACTGGCGGCTCGACGGCCCGGATGGGGTCGCTTGCGGGCGGTGCGTCGCGGAGCGATCGCTGCGATCGATGCGAATCTGATCAGTCGGCCGGGGCCAAGGATTGTCGAGGGTCTTGAGCGGTTGGCCGGACTGGTTCACCCGGACCGGTTTCAATGAAACAGCGCCCGTACCACACGCCCCAAATCCCCCCGTGCCCCCCTTTGGTAAAGGGGGGGTGGGGGGATTTCGCATTCTGCATCTATGTTGCCTTGTCAACCTTGCTCCTGTTGGCTGTGCTCATCGGGATCATGCAGGGCGCAGTTGCCTTGTCGCCGGTGACGATTCTCCAGATCCTTCTTCGGTCGGTCGGCATCTCGCTTGGTCCGGTTACGTGGGAGGGTGCCGATGAGACGATCCTGCTGGAGCTCAGACTGCCGAGGGTCCTGGGTGGGGCATTGGTGGGTGCGGCGCTCGCGACTGCCGGTGTGTTGTTCCAGGGATTACTCCGCAATCCGCTCGCCGATCCGTATATCATCGGCACATCTGCCGGCGCAGGCTTCGCCGCGACGGTGGCCATGCTGATCCTGCCCCCGGCCTCGATTCTCGGCTTCGGATCGGTCGCGCTTTCGGCCTTTGCGGGTGGCCTGCTGGCGGTGCTGCTGGTCTACCGGCTTGCGCGGGTAGATGGGCGCAGCTCGCCGGTCACGCTGCTGCTCGCCGGGGTTGTCGTCAACACGGTCCTCGGCTATCTGGGTTCATTGAGCATCGTGCTCTTCGAGGGAAGCGAGTTTCGGCTCCGTCACGTCTTCACCTGGCTTATGGGTGGGATTGCAGTTCACGATCTGCGACAACTGTTGGCGGTGGGGCCGATCGTTGTTGTGGGGATTGTCGCAGCGTTTGGTCGCGCGGTGTCGCTCAATGCCTTGGCGGTCGGAGAGGAGGGGGCACAGGTCCTGGGAGTGGATCTGGATCGGGAGGTCGGACGAATCATCGCGCTCGGCGCGTTGCTGACGGGCGCTGCGGTGAGCGTCGGCGGCCTGATCGGATTCCTGGGGCTGGCTGTTCCGCACATCCTGCGCCTCCTGGTCGGGCCCGATCACCGACGGCTCTTACCGATGTCGGCCTTGGCCGGCGCCGCCCTTCTGGTATTGGCGGATACGGCCGCGCGTTCCATTGCGGCCCCGGCCGAACTCCCCGTAGGCATCTTCACGGCCCTGCTCGGCGGTCCCCTGTTTCTCGTCCTGCTCCGGCGGGACGGAAGAGCGTCGGGGTGGCGATGAGGCCGGAGATCCGTCTCGATAGCGTTCGTTTCACCTACTCGAACGGCTTCGGACTCTCGGGGATCGATCTGCGTGTCGAACCGGGCGAGCGAATGGCGATCCTGGGCCCGAACGGCTCCGGCAAGTCGACGCTCCTGAAGTTGATGCTGGGTCTGTTGCATCCACAGGAGGGCAAGGTCTCTTTTGAGGGTCACGACCTGAGTACGATGAGCCGGGCAGAGCTGGCGCGGGCGATGGCCATGGTTCCCCAGGAGTTGCTGCTGCCGTACGCCCTTACGGTCAGGGATGTCGTGCTGCTGGGGCGTACACCGTATCTGCATCGCTACCGCGGCCCCGCGCGGAAGGATCTGGAGGCGGCGCGGGAGGCGATGACCGCCGCTGATCTGGTCTCCTCTGCAGACCGTCCGTATAATGATCTTTCCGGAGGAGAGCGGCAGCGAGTGATCCTGGCGATGGCGCTGGCACAGCAGCCGCGTCTGCTGCTGCTCGACGAACCGACCCGCTCCCTCGATCTTAATCATCAGGTCGGGATCCTCTCGTTGATCAGGGATCTCACAGCGACCCACGGTCTGACGGTCATCGCATCCATGCACGATCTGAATCTGGCGTCGCTCTATTTCAACCGTCTGATCCTTCTGTCGTCGGGTCGAATCGTGGCGGATGGCCCCCCGGAACAGGTCATCCGGCCGGATATGATCCGAGAGGTGTTTGGCGTGTCCATCCTTGTGCGCCGGCATCCCGGATACGGTATTCCGTGGGCGACGCTTACACCTGATGCCCGCGATCTGTTCTCTACTCGCGAAGACGTCTCGGAGGCGTTCAACCCTTGACAAATGTGGCGGCCGCGGATTATTGTAACGTTCAGTGTTGAGAGTCAAGATTCAAGAAGGCGGGTTGCGAGTGTTGGCTGCTGCACATCCGCAGATCCGTAACTTTCTCGTCTTTTCGCTGCTGGCTCACCTGGTGTTTGTCGGCCTGCTCAGCGCGCTGCAGCAGTCCGCTCGACTGCCTGCCAATCGACCCCTCCAGGTCCGGATTGTCGACCAATCGCTTCGGACGCGGGCGTTGCCCGCACCTGATCGTAGAACTTTTGGTAAGACGACCGCGCGCGCGCAGCAGCGCGCGAAAAAGCTGGATCCGCCGAGAACGCCGAGGAGTTCACGCATCCCGCGCCTCGCATCGGCTGCCCCTCGCAGAACCGTCAGTTCGCGGCGGCCATCTGTGGTGGAGGCGAGACCGAGCACCCCTTCTACCCCTACCCGTCAGGCTGCGCTTACCCCGTGGACGCCGCCACCCCTGCGGACATTGCAGGGCGCGGACGTCGCCCCAAGCCCGAAGACGACTCATGTAGAGCCGCTTGAAGGCGATGGTGGCGGCGGATCGAGTCGGCCATCAGATCTCAGGGGTCAAATGGCCATGCTGTGGAAAAGCCTCGATGCCGGGCAATACCCCGCCCAGGGGGCTGATACCGACGAAGAGGGCGATACGAGCTCCTCCACCGGGCCGACGGTCTCGTTGGACAGCCAGGATTCCCGGTTTGCGTCCTATCTGATGGGGGTGAAAAGGCGGATTGAGAGCGTCTGGAGTTATCCTCCGGGCGCGCGAGGCCTGACCGGAAATCTGGTGGTGACCTTCGGGATTACCCGCGATGGCCGCCTGAGCGATCTGCAACTCACACAGACGTCCGGCATTGCCCCGCTGGACAACGAGGCGATTCGAGCGATCCGGCAAGCCACTCCCTTCGGTCCATTCTCCGAGCAGATGCGCTTCGAGCGACTGAATATCCGGGCGGCCTTTTACTACCATGTCAGCCGCGCAAGCCTCAAGGATTAATGAGCGTTACCGCCGAGATATTACTCAGAGCCTAACATAGCTTGCATCCCCCCTTTTGCAAAGGGGGAGGTTGCTTGAGATGTTGTGCAACGGTGCAATCTGTTTAGCGCTCCCCTTAATATATCGAGGCGCTTGCCGTTACGTCCAATCCGGCCTTCGCGGAGAGGTCATGGAGGAGTTTGACCGCTTCTAGGGTCCGTGGTATAAAAAAGATATGGCAAGCTGGCTGGAATCGGAAGATGACGTCCTCTTGTTTCTTGAACGCGAGATGGCAGGCGTCTTTGCGATCCGCGAGAGACGCCTGTTTGATGGGACCGTCCGTTTGCAGGGAAAATTGCTGATCGATCCCGTCACGGCTGTCGCCGAATTGACGGAACGGCTTGCTCCTCACGGCTATTACCCGGTGCTCCGAAGCGATGAGGATCTCACGATCCTCCGAGCGAGGCCCGCAAAGCGCCTCTTTCGTACCGGTCCGTGGGTGAACATCGTTCTCCTGCTGGCGACCCTTACGACGACGGTGTTCGTAGGGGCCGCCAATCGCGGCGCCAATCCCTTTGCGGATCCCTGGTCTCTGGCGCAAGGACTCCCTTTTGCGGTGACACTACTGTTGATCCTTGGTGTGCATGAGCTTGGGCACTACTTCACCGCTCGACGCTATGGCATCACGGTCACGCTCCCCTATTTTATCCCCGCTCCGGTCGGGCTCGGGACCTTCGGGGCGTTTATCAGGATGAAGTCTCCCGTGACCGATCGCCAGGCGCTCTTCGACGTCGGGATTGCGGGACCGCTGGCAGGGCTGTGCGTGGCGCTGCCGGCTATCGTTGTCGGGCTACACTGGTCGGAGCTGATCCTTACGGGTGCGGAGGAACATGCCGGTATCGCGCTGGGGACGCCGCTATTATTCTCGCTCCTGCAGTGGTTGACGCTGGGACCGATACCGGAGGGAGGCGATGTGCTGTTGCACCCGGTCGCGTTTGCCGGCTGGATCGGCCTGTTTGTGACGGCGCTCAATCTGCTCCCGATCGGTCAACTGGATGGCGGCCACATCGCGTATGCGCTGGTGGGCAGACATCACCGGAGGGTGGCAATCTTCACCGTGCTGGTGCTGATCGGCATGGGGATCGCGTATTGGCCTGGGTGGCTGTTCTGGGCGTCGCTCTCCCTGATTCTGGGACTGAAACATCCTCCCCCCCTGAATGATGTGACGCGGCTGGACGATCGCAGGAGGCTGGTAGGCTTTGCGTCGCTGCTGCTCTTACTGAGCGTCATGACCCCGTCCCCATTTCATTTCTCGGAGTCGTAAATGTTGTGGTTATTGTGAGGGGGAGGTTAGAGATTCGGAGATCGAAGAGACGAGCGGCGTGATGTCGGTGACGAATGAACGGTATGGAATGTTCAAGCATCTCCTGTACCGGCTCTACGAAGGGCGACTGTTGCAGGAAGTGCGAGGCGGAGAGCTGCCTCGGCACATCGGCCTGATCCTCGACGGCAATCGACGATACGCGCGCGAGAGAGGGTTTTCGACGCTCCTTGAGGGGCACCGGAGAGGGGCGGAGAAGTTGGAGGAGGTCCTGAATTGGTGTGAAGAGCTTGCGATCGGGATGGTCACGGTGTGGATCTTTTCCACTGAAAATGTGTCGCGAACTCAGGAGGAGGTGGACGGCCTTCTGGGGCTGATTGAGAAGAAGATGCACGACATTGCCAGGGATCCCAAGGTGCACCGGAAGCGGATGCGGATCCGAGCTATCGGCAAGATGGATCTTCTGCCTCAGTCTACAGTGAAGGCGATACAGGAGGCCGAGGACGCCACGCGGGAGTATGACGCCTTTTGCCTGAATGTCGCCGTCGGGTATGGCGGGCGACAGGAGATCGCTGATGCCGTCGCGACGATGCTCAGGGACAAGTCGGTGAGAAAGGTCCCGCTGGAGCAGATTATTGATGAGATTTCTATCGACGAGATCGGTAAATATCTTTATACCTATGATCTGCCGGATCCCGATCTCATCATCCGAACCAGCGGTGAGGTTCGACTGAGCGGATTTCTGCTCTGGCAGAGTGCGTACAGCGAGTATTACTTTTGTGATGCCTACTGGCCGGTCTTCAGGAAGATCGATTTCCTTCGAGCTATTCGAAGCTTTCAGCAGCGCGAGCGCCGGTTTGGGATATGAGGGAAGAGTGGTTCAAAGTGCAAGGTTCAACGTTCAAGGTTCAAGGTTCAAAGTGCAAGGTTCAACGTTCAACGTTCAAGGTTCAAGGTTCAAGGTTCGGGGTGCGGGGCTTAGGATACAGGGGAGGCGGGGTTGTGGGGTCATGACCATTGAAGGGGGAATCTCGGACGGCTTTGGGGTCGGGAGGGTAACAGCATGAGGCCTATCAGACGACTGACAGCGCTCCTTGCGCTGTGCCTCTTGGTGCAGATGGTAGCGGCGTCCCGGGTAAGAGCCGAGGAGACTACGATAGGGGCGGATCTGTCTGCCGGTGCTATCAGCGTGATTGCGACCATCGTCACGGTGCCGCTTAAACTGATCACGTGCGCTGCGACAGTGGCGCTTGGCGGGACGGTCTACGGGCTGACTATGGGGACCAGCGAGATCATTCGGGAAGAGTTGGTGGCTGGGACCAATCAGACCTGCGGCGGGCGATTCTATGTTTCGCCTCAGCAAGTCAAGCAGCTTGCGAGAGAATCGGAAGTGGGGAGGTAGGCGGTCGCGTGCCCGCCTGTTCTTATCATCATCAGTAATCTAGAGGGGGTGCTGCGCCATGCGCTTCAGAGGCTGCAGGACGGCTCCCGGAACCTATCGGAGGCGCTCATGAAAAGGACCTTGCGAGTTGGTGTGCTTGCGCTTGCGCTATCGACGGCCCTCACCGCCCAAGCCGCTGCCGGGGAACTGGCCGCCTCGACGCCCGGCCAGAAAGCGTTGAGAGGTGTCACGAACCTGACCCTTGGGCTTTTTATTGAATGGCCGAAGACGATCTGCTATGAGGCGCGAGAGCAGGGTCCGCTTTATGGGATTCCGGCCGGATTCCTTGCGGGATTCGGTCTTGGTTTGATGCGGGTCGGCGCCGGAGTATGGGAGCTCGCTACCTTTCCGTTCCCGCTCCCGGCTGACTACAAGCCGCTCTTGAGCCCACGCTATCCTTTTGAACCGGGGCGGACAGTAGTATCACCCGCATTCATCGCGCGTCCGCAGGAGGCCACGCCCTAGCAAAGGCGCTGTCGCGCGCTCGAGGCGAGAACCTTGTTTGCGCGGGCCTCTACCTCTTTACCAGTCTCAACGCGACAGAATTCATGCAGTAGCGCAGGCGGGTCGGCGGCGGGCCGTCATGGAAGACGTGGCCCAAGTGCGCCCCGCAGCGGCTGCACCGCACCTCAGTACGCCGCATCGACAGCTCGGTATCCTCCGCGGTGTCGATTCGCTCGGGCGCGAGAGGCGCCCAGAAGCTGGGCCACCCGGTCCCCGAATCGAACTTGGTTTCGGAATCGAACAACTCGTTCCCACAGCAAATGCACTGGTAGATCCCACCTTCTATGCAGTCGTAGTAGTCGCCCGAAAACGGCTGTTCAGTCCCCTTCTGCCGACAGACATAAAACTGCTCCGGCGTGAGCCGCGCTTTCCACTCCTCATCGGTCTTGCGTAGCTTGTCATTCATTCCTGAGACCTCCGCATGAGGTTCTGAGCGAGTTCGACCAGGTGTCCATCCGGGTCTCGCTGATCCGACTCTTCTGAGTGTACCATCTGCGCGGGAGGGCGGTAGTCTAAGGATAGAAATTGATCGCGCAATCCGCTCATTGATCTGCCATTGCGAGCGACCAACGGGAGCGCGGCAATCTCGTGTCCTGTTTCTGAAATTCGTTGCATATTTCCGGACGTCATTCCGGCCAAGTCCGCATAGCGGGCGCGAGCAGGAATCCAGAGGATAGCGAGGGTTCTGGATTCCTGCTTTCGCAGGAATGACGATACGTAGGGCGCCGACTTCTTCATCGAACTTCTGATTCAGGACACTAGCCGTTCTGCTCTATAGGTCAAAAGCGGTGAGATTGCTTCGCCTTCGGCTCGCCATGACGTGCGGAGGGGAGTTTTCGAACCGGTGGTGCTTCCTGGAGTGAGCTTGGATCAGGACACTACCGAAACGATGGGACTAATGAGGAATGGGAGTCTTCTCTGTGATATGATGTGGTGCCGAAGCGGGGACTCGAACCCCGATGAGCGTACGCCCACTGCGCCCTGAACGCAGCGCGTCTACCAATTCCGCCACTTCGGCATCAGTTATCGTCAGCTAGTTACGATCTTTACTTGTAAAGGGTCAACCCGGAAAAGTCAACGGAAAAAGCGTAGGAGTAACTGTTCAGGTAGATAGGCTGAAGACTGAAGGCTTTTAGGAATAAGTCATGCGTGATCACACAAAACTTCGGGCATTTGAGCTGGCTGATGAAGTAGCAATGTTGGTTTATCGGGTAACCGCCGGGTTTCCAAGAACAGAGATGTTTGTACTGACTCCTCAAATACGGCGGGCTGCAGTTTCAGTTCCTTCCAACATCGTGGAGGGTTGTGCTCGCGACAGCGAGGCAGATTATCTCCGATTTCTCACTATAGCCTTCGGATCCGTGAGGGAGTTGCACTATCAATTACGTTTGTCGACGCGTTTGGGCTTCTTGCCCAATAAGGATTACTCTCTGATAGAACCAAAGGTCGTCGAAACCGAGAAGGTCCTGAATGGCTTGATTCATGCCTTGCGAAATAGTGTCTAGCCTTCAGCCTTCAGTCTAAACGCCTAAGCAGTGACGCGTGGGAAGAATCTGATGGATTACGAAGACGATCAGATGTGCTTTGTCTGTGGCAAGCAGAACGCGGACGGTCTACACCTCCATTTCGAGTTGGTCGGCGATGATCGGATCCGGACAGAGTTCATCCCGCTGAAGCGGTTTCAGGGCTGGAAGGATATCCTGCATGGCGGCATTATCGCAACCATTCTCGACGAGGTGATGGTCAATGGCGCCTATCTGCGGCAGATCATGGCCGTAACCACGAAGCTTGAGATGAGACTCAGGCGCCCAGCCGCGATCGGAGCGCGATTGATCTTTTACGGGCAGATCGTGAAACAGGATAGCAGGACGGTCACGACGAAGGCCTGGGCCGAGCGGGAGGACGGGACGATCGTCGCCGAGGCCAACGGCCTTTTGATGAAAATCTGAGGATGGGATGGAAGAGGGAACGCGCCGGATCGTCACGCTGCTGACCGATTTTGGGTTGAGCGACCCATTCGTCGGGATCATGAAGGGGGTGATCCTCGGAATCAATCCAACCGTAACGCTCGTCGACCTATGTCATACCGGTAAGGCCTATGATCCCCTGGCGGGGGCCTTTCTTCTCATTACGTCCTATCACTATTTTCCCAAAGGTACCATCCATATTGCGGTGATCGACCCTGGGGTAGGCGGGCCTCGTCGGCCGATTCTGGTTGCCTGCGACGGCCATCTGTTTATCGGCCCGGACAACGGTTTGCTGGCTCCGCTGGCAGAGCTGGCGGGCTCAACGGTCAGAGCCATCACTGCGAACCGATATTTTCTCCAGCCGGTCAGCGCCACCTTTCACGGACGCGATCTGTTTGCGCCCGTAGCCGGCCATCTCTCGCGCGGGGTTGAGCCCGCTGAGTGCGGAGCGCTGATTGACGACTATGTCCGCCTGCCGCTTCCGCGCGCGGTACTGTCCGGGACCTCATTGATCAGGGGACAAATCCTCCATATCGATCGGTTCGGTAATCTGGTGACGAACATCGCGCGACGTGACCTGGAGCGCCTGGCGACCGGGGATGCTCCGACAACATGCGTGGTGAATGTCGCCGACCGGGAGATTCCGGTTGTTGCGTACTACGGCCAAGTCGCCCCTGACGCGCCGGGCGCGATCATTGGAAGTGCAGAGTATCTGGAAATCTTTGTGAATCAGGGAGATGCGTCCCGGCTCTTCGGTGCAGGGCTGGGATCTGAGATCGTGGTCGGCATGAAGGACGCCGAAACGTCGCGTCTTTGACAATTTGTAAAACACTGTGTTAGGCTGTAGCTTCATCACGCGGTGCGTTCAGAGTACAGCGGCTGCCGACCTCACACACGAGTGAAATACAATGGCGAAAGGGTCATTTGCAAATTTCTATAGAGGGGTATCCAACGACGCCCTTGGCGCGTATCTGAAGCGGATTGCGCAGGTTCCCCTTCTGAAGAAGGAGGAGGAGCTGAAGCTGGGGGAGGCGACTCAACGGGGGGATGAGAAGGCCCTACGACAACTGGTAGAGGCCAACCTCCGTTTCGTCGTCAAGGTGGCCCTCCGCTATCGGGGGTGCGGCCTGTCGCTGCCGGACCTGATTAACGAAGGCAACATCGGCCTGCTCGAAGCGGCGCGCCGCTACTCTCCGGACTATAATGTTAAGTTTATCACCTATGCCGTCTGGTGGATTCGACAAGCGATTATGCAGGCCCTGGCCGTGAGCGGAGGGGCGGTTAGACTTCCGCTCCGAAAGGCTCGTCTTGCCTCGCAACTTGACGACGTCCGCGCCGATCTCTCCCAGCAGTTGCAGGCTGCGCCGACCGATTCGGAGGTGACGGAGGAAGTGGACCTCAGCGCGAGCGACCTGGAGGGGGCGTTGCACCGGGGAGGCCAGTTAGCCTTCCTCAGTGATGAAATCGGCTTTGAACAACGGCTTGGAATGGAGTTATATGAATCGAAGCAGCTTCCCCCCGCCGATTACGAATTAATCCGGAGGTCGCTCCGTGAAGAGATCGAGCGGATGCTCGGCAGTCTCACCGAAAGAGAACGCCTCATTGTGGAGCTACGCTTCGGGTTGGGGAAAGAAGATGCGATGACTCTGAAAGAGGTCGGTAAGCGACTCACACTCTCGCGGGAGCGAGTCCGACAGATCGAGGAGCGCGCGAAGGAGAAATTGCGCGTGTGGGCCAAATCCAGGCATCTGAAGGATTACTTGAATTAATGCTCTCGGAGTTGCTGTGCTGTTCGGCATCACGAGGGGGGCAGAACCCGCCCGGTTGAAATGGATGACAATCGAATCGATAGGCCCTGATCTTTTGCGAGAGATCAGGGCTATTATTTTTTGTCCGGCAGGGCTCGTGCCCTGCGATGCGGCAGTCGCAAGGTGAGACACCGTGAGATTCTCCATCATCGCCTCGTTCTTGCGCTGCCGCGCCCTCGCGTGGTTCTCTCATCTGATCGCACCAGGAGGACGCGTGGACAACCAATATGAAGTCAGTGCCGAAGCGGCGCGATGGCGGATGGTCGAGCAACAGCTCAGGGCCCGGGATATCGTCGATGAGCGGGTCCTTGCGGCGATGGGAAAGGTCGCCCGCCACCTGTTCGTCGAGCCGGCTTTGGAGCCGTATGCCTACGAAGACCGTCCGCTCTCTATCGGCGCCGGACAGACCATCTCTCAGCCGTATATTGTTGCGCTCATGGTTCAGCTTCTCCGGGTACAACCGTGGCATCTGGTCCTCGAGGTTGGTACCGGTTCAGGCTATCAAGCCGCCATTCTAGCCGAGTTGGCCGCCGAGGTGTACACCGTCGAAATCATCCCATCGCTTGCAGAGAGTGCCGGCGCCAGGCTGGAGGCTTTCGGATACCGGAATGTGTACACCCGACAGGGGGATGGATACGAGGGATGGCCGGAGGTCGCCCCATTTGACGGGATTGTGGTCGCTGCCGGCGCTCCTGAGATCCCCCCTCCCTTGATCGAGCAGTTACGCGAGGGGGGGCGAATAGTGATTCCGGTAGGGATTACGGGGGGAACCCAGGACCTGATCCTCGGGGAGAAGCGCGGAGGGAGATTTCATGTCCGCTCGATTGCGCCTGTGCTCTTTGTGCCGTTAACGGGAAAGGGAGGCGCCCCGAACTGATGAAAGTACAGAGTTCATCGTATTCGCCGGCTCAGATCTCTCCACAACGCCCGGCACAGCCCCCCCGAACGTTGAACCTTGAACGTTGAACTTCAAACATTGAACCCCCATGATCCCACTCAGAGATAACATCCCCTCCCGTCGCACCCCCATCCTGACGGTCGGGCTTATCGCCGTCAATGTCCTGGTCTACTTGAACCAGATGATGTTGCCGCCACAGGACGTGGTGGAGTTCATCCGCGTCTACGGTCTGATCCCATTGGAGATCAGTAGCGGCGATCTGTTGATTCCGCACACTGTTCCCCTCTATGCTACCCTCTTGACCTCGATGTTCGTACATGGCGGCCTCTTCCATCTCGGCGGCAACATGCTCTACCTCTGGATCTTTGGCGACAACGTAGAGGACCGGATGGGACGGTTCAAATTTCTGATCTTTTATCTGCTCTCCGGATTGGGAGCGGCCGCGGCGCAGATCTGGGCTGATCCCGCGTCAAAGATTCCCATGGTCGGCGCCAGCGGGGCGATCTCTGGCGTATTGGGCGCCTATATGTTCCTCTTTCCGCATGCGCGCGTCCTGACCCTGATTCCACTCGGCCTGTTCTCTCGGGTTGTGGAGATCCCGGCGTTGGTCGTCCTGGGGTTCTGGATCATCGTCCAGGTCCTGAACGGCGTCATGACACTGGGTGTGCAGACAGGGGGCGTCGCCTGGCTTGCCCATGTCGGAGGGTTCGTGGCGGGTCTTGTGATGGTGATACCCTTCGCCGGACGCCGCAGGCAGCTCCACCGGGGGGATCAGCTATCGTGAATACGGCGAAGCGGACGGCGGCCCTGAGCCGTGAAGAGTTCCGTGAGTTGGTTGCCCAGGCGATTGCGTCGCTCCCGCTGCGAGTAATAGAACATCTCTCGAATGTCGACATTGTGGTCGAGGCTCGCCCGACATCCGAGGAGTTGGCTATGGCCGGGACCGATCCTGGGGAGACACTCTTCGGCCTGTACACCGGCATTCCGCTCTCAGCGCGGAGCAGCTCGTACGGGATGGTCCTCCCTGACAAGATCACCCTGTACCAGCGATCGATCGAGGAGGGCTGCCGGACCAATCAGGAGATCCAGGCGCAGATCCGTATCACTCTGCTGCACGAGATCGGACACCATTTTGGCCTCTCTGAAGACGAGCTGCACGAGGCCGGGTACGAGTAATGCCGCTGTTTTCGTTTCTTGAGAACTGTGGCTATACTGGAGCTCGTATGGGTGAAGCTCATAGGCAAAAAAGGAGAAAAGACCCTCCACCCCCGAAATCCCCCCTCGCCCCCCTTTATTAAAGGGGGGAATGGGGAGATTTGCGACGGGGATTTCGGGACGGGAATGGAACACTTTCGAATCAATGGCACATCTCAATATCTGGGTTTGGATGAGCCAAAACACTTGACACTACGGGGTAAACCCCGCTAGATTGAGCGGGTTTCGTATCGAATTCACACATTCAGGAGGATCAATGGCCCCGAGGGGACGACGGCGAGGCGAGGCGAGGTTCTACGAGCTCTACTGCATCGTGTGCGGCACAACCTGCACCGAGCAGGAGAGCAGCTCGCGTTGCGTCAGTTGCGGCAAGCCGCTCGGCGTGCGCTATGACTATGCCTATATCCGGGCCCGCCTGAATCGATACTCGCTGAAGACCTCTCCGATCAAAGCGCTCAAATACCTCGATTTCTATCCCATTCTCAACCTCGACCTGGTGGTCTCGCTTGATGAGGGGGGAACCCCGCTGTACCGGTGCCATCGGTTGGCGAAGGATTTAGGGGTCAAACGGCTGTATATCAAGAACGAAGGGATGAATCCGACCGGCGTCTTCAAGGACCGAGGGACGCTGGTGGAGATCACCAAGGCCAAAGAGCAGGGCGCCAAGGCGATCTGCGTCGCCTCGACCGGCAATATGGCCGGCTCCGTCGCCGCCTACGCCTCGATTGCGAATCTGCCGTGCTATGTAGCGGTGCCGGAGGGGACCCCGATCGGCAAGATGGCTCAGTCCCTCTCCTATGGAGCCCGGGTCCTCCAGATTCGCGGGACGTATAACGACGCAGCCTCCATCGCCGAGCAGATGAGCCGGCGGTACGGGTATTATCTGGCCGGTGATTACGCGTTCCGCATCGAAGGCCAGAAGTCACAGGCGTTCGAGATCGTGGAGCAGTTGGACTGGCAGGCACCAGCGGTCGTCATCGTCCCGATGGGGTGCGGGACCAACATCGCCGCCCTGTGGAAGGGGTTCAAAGAGTTTTACGAGCTGGGGTTGATCTCGTCCCTGCCGCGGATGATCGGCGTCCAGCCGATCGGCTGTTCGCCGATTGTGGCCGCGTTCAATCAGGGAAGCGATGACATTATCCCCGTGAACAAACCGGAATCGGTCGCCTCGGCGCTGATGGCAGGCGATCCACTGGACGGGTTAAAAGCACTGGCGGCGCTGCGGGAATCGGGCGGGTGCGCCCTGTCGCTCAGCGATGACGAGATCCTGCAGGCTCAGCAGCAGCTCGCGCGCCAGGAGTCGATCTTTGTGGAGCCGTCCGGAGCGATCCCCGTTGGGGCGCTCGCGCTGCTGCTGACCAGCGCGCGTGTGAGGGCGGATGAGACGGTAGTCTGTCTCGCCACAGGGAACGGACTGAAGGATCCCAGGGCGGCACTGCGAATCCTCCCGTCGCCGGCCACGATCGATCCCTCAATGCAGGAGGTTGAGAAGTTCCTGAAGCTGCGCCTGTATGAGATCCGGGCTGCGGGCGCCAAGAACGGCGACAAGAACCTGTTTGAGCAAGTCCCGTCGGTGGCCGACATCACCACGCGTGTACGACAGGAGTTCGGGGTCAAGCTGACCGCGGAATACGGCGGAAAGGTGCGGTTGTTGATTGAGGAGTTCGTGAAAAAGGGGAAGCCGATCATGAAGGCGGACCTTCAGTATATCGTTGAGAACGTCCTCAAGGGGCTGTCGGTCCACGAGCCCATCCTGGCAGTCGAGGATTTCAGGGTCTCGACGTCGCTCCATGGCCAGGCTGAAGCGGCTGTCTGGATTGTATTCGACGGGGAGAAGGTGGAGGCAACGGCAGTTGGTGTCGGACCGGTAGATGCCGTGATCAACGCCCTGAAACAAGCCGCCTTAACCCGCGGGAAGCTCTTCTTTGAGCTGATCGACTACAATGTGGAGATCAGTTCGCCAGGGACGGATGCCTCGGTCGAGACCACCATGGTCATGAAGGACGCCGAAGGGAACCGGATCGTCGCCATCGGGACCTCCCCGGACATCATCGTCGCCTCAGTGAACGCCTTCGTGGAAGGCTATAACCTCCTGCGGGCGCGGCAGAAGGGGTGAGTCGTTCGGCAGGTCGCAGCGGAGGGGGCAGCTCTCGCAGTGCGGTGTTCTCCGGCAGTAGATCTTGCCGACGGCCACCAGCAGGGCGTGATATTCATTGAAAAGCGCCGGGTCAGCCGGCAGATGTGTCATAAAGAGGCGCTGGATCTCACCATAGGAAGTGTTCGCCGCAATCAGCCCATGCCGTTCCAGCACCCGGCGGGTGTAGGCATCCACGACAAAGATCGGCCGGTCGCCCGCGTACAGCAGGATGGAGTCGGCCGTCTCCTCGCCAATCCCTGAAATCGTCAGCAGCTCTTCCCGTAGTCCGGGTCGCTTGCCTCGGAACATCCGCTGTACGCTTCCGCCGTAACGTATCAGCAAGAAATGCGTGAAATGCTTCAGGCGTTCGGCCTTCATGTTATAATAGCCTGCAGATCGAATGAGGCTGGCGAGGCGCTCCTGTGGTACGGTATTGATCCCTCGGGGGTTCAGCAGGCGTGCGACCCGCAACGCCGCAATCGCCTTCTCAACATTGGTCCATGCAGTATTCTGGGTCAGGATGGCGCCGACAATGACCTCGAACCGGGAGCGGGCCGGCCACCAGTGCTGTGGTCCAAATTGTTGGAAGAGATGTCGGTAGAGGGAGAGGAGCCGGCGTCCGGTTGCTGTCTGTGGCATGTCCAGTATTGTGACCGGTTTTTCGCGGAGGTCAAGGGGAGAGTGAGCAAACAGTGACGCGATACTTGGGGATCGATTTTGGGACGCGGCGGATCGGGGTGGCCCTCAGTGATGAGTTGGGACTGACAGCTCAACCCCTGCCCACGCTCGAGCCGTCTACAGACGAGGAGGCTCTCGGCGCCATTCGACGGTTGATTGACGAGTATGGAGTGCGCGAGGTGATCGTCGGTCTGCCAAAGAATATGAACGGCTCTCTCGGTCCGGCGGCGGAGCAGGCCCTGGCATTTGCCAGACGGTTGGAAGAGGGCGTACCCGTGAAGGTGACGATGTGGGACGAACGGCTGACCAGCAGGGCGGCTGAACGTCTCCTGATTGAAGCCGATCTGTCGCGGACCAAGCGGAAAGGGCGTGTCGACCAGATGGCCGCCGCGCTGATCCTGCAGGGGTTCCTCGATCGTTGTCATCGTCAACGGGAGCGTTCCTTATGAACGGGACGAACGCCTTGCCCTCGTTGCCGCAGCGGGCGCTTGCTATTGCCTTCTGTCTGCTGATAGGGGGAGGTCTCGGCTGGTATGTTCTGAACGGGCCTGCGCCGTCCGCGAACGAGGCCGTGAGGGCTGTGGTTATCAGACCACAGACGCGAGCCTTCGATATTGCAAGGACGCTGAAGGAGGCGCGGGTGATTCGCAGTCGCGCTGCCTTTCTGATCGTCGCTGTCGCCCGCGGTACGCAACGACGCCTGCTTGCCGGAGAGTACGAGTTTGCCCCAGGTCTCAGCCTGCTGGAGGTGATCCGCCGGATCGAGCAGGGGAAGGGGCTTGTTAATCCGGTGACGATTCCCGAGGGGTATGCAGCCAGGCAGATTGCCGAGCTCCTCGAAGAAAAAGAGCTGATCGATCAGAAACGGTTCATGGCGCTCCTGCAAGACCGTCGGCTGCTCCAGCAGTATGGAGTAGAGGGGCCGTCACTCGAAGGCTACCTGTTTCCCGACACCTATCGGCTCGTCAGGGGACTGAGCGAGGAGGCCATTATTGGGGTGATGGCCCAGCGATTTGCGGAGGTGTTCGGTCCTGCGGAGCGGGCGCGCGCCATGGAACTGAAGATGTCGGTTGCTGCGATCGTCACTCTGGCCTCTTTGATCGAACGGGAAGCTCAGGCGGACGAAGAGCGGCCGCTTGTCTCAGCGGTGTTCCATAACAGGCTGCGGCTTGGGATGCCGCTGCAATCCGATCCGACCGTATTGTACGGCCTCTCTCGGTTCAACGGCAAGCTCACCAAAGCGAACCTGCAGTCGCCCTCGCCGTATAACACCTATCTTCACCGCGGCTTGCCGCCAGGGCCGATTGCAAGCCCTGGACGCGCCTCCATGATAGCCGCCCTGTATCCCGCCTCCTCCCGATATCTGTACTTCGTATCAAAAAATGACGGGACGCATGCCTTCTCGAATACGCTGCGGGAGCATGGTGCGATGGTCAGGCGATATCAGATCAGGAGGGCCGGATGATGCGGGGTCTGGTTGTTATTGCGGGACTGGGCTGTCTGATTGCCGCCTGTGCCACAGAACAGATCGCGGTGAGGGAGGAGAAGGCGGACGCCCATTACAATATCGGCGTGGCACGCCTGGCCAGCGGTGACGCCAAACAGGCCATTGCAGAGTTGAGTCAGGCAATCGGTGACGCCTCTAATAATCCGGCCTATCACAATGCCTTAGGATTAGCGTATTTGATGGATCGTCGGGCTGATCCGGCCATTGCCTCTTTTCGACGGGCAGTTGAGCTCGATTCGAATTTTTCCGATGCCTACAATAATCTGGGTTCGGCATATATTCAGCAGGCCAAGTACGACCAGGCGGTGAAGGCCTTTAAGCGCGCGCTTGCAAACCCCTCCTACCTGTCCCCGGAGCAGGCGCACCTGAACCTGGGGAATGTCTATATGGTCCAGGGACAGACTGCCGATGCAGTTGTGGAGTTCAAGCGCGTACTGGACGCCGCCCCCGATTTCGCCGAGGCCCATAATCGATTGGGCTACGCCTACCTGGTGCAGGGACAGTTGGAGCTGGCGATCGCCGAGCTGACACTGGCCGTGAAACAGGCGCCCGAGCTCGCCACCGCATACCAGAGCCTGGGTTTTGCCTATCTGAGGGCAGATGAGAAAGACCGGGCCAGGCAGGCGTTTCAGAAGGTCGTCGACCTGAGTTTCACGAGCGAGATGTCAGCCGAGGCGATGCGCCAACTCAAACAGCTCAACCAGTAACCGCATCGTAAAGTCTTCGTACGTATCAATGATCCAACCAATCTTCCCGTGAGCGTCATTGCCCAGCAAATCCCCTCTAACCCCCCTTTATAAAAGGGGGGGAGCGGGGGGATTTCGGAACGGTTGAGCGAACCTTCTAACGAATAGTACTGTCGAGATGGAAGTGCAAGGTATTGATAACAAGATCGACCTCAAAGGGCTGAGCCTTGAGGAGATGGAGCGGTTGGTTGCCGACCACGGCGAGCCGTCCTACCGTGGCCGCCAGCTCTTCCACTGGGTCTATGGGCGTGGCGCGCGCACATTCGCTGAGATGACCGATCTGTCGGTGGCGCTACGTGCCGGACTGGCCGAACAAGCGTCCATTAGCGCTCTCGCGTCTCTTGCGAAAGAGGTGTCCCGGGACGGTACGCGCAAATACCTGTTCGGCTGCGCGGACGGGCGAGCGATCGAGACGGTGCTGATCCCCGATGAGGGGCGGTTGACTGCGTGTCTCTCCACCCAGGTGGGATGCGCCCTGGCCTGCGCCTTTTGTCTCACGGGAACGATGGGGTTTGTCAGGCACTTACAGCCGGGTGAGATTGTCGATCAGGTGCTCGCGCTCCAGCGGGATCTTCAGCCGGGAGAGCGGATCGGCAATCTGGTGTTGATGGGGATGGGGGAGCCGCTCCACAACTACGACGCCACCGTGAAGGCGCTCGCAATCCTGGTGCACCCCCTGGGTCTTGCGTATCCGCCGCGCCGGATCGCCCTCTCCACCGTCGGCCTGGTCCCGGAGATCGTACAACTCGGCCGGAGTGGACTTGGGGTGAACCTGGCCGTGTCACTCCATGCGAGCACCGATGAGCTGCGCGACCGTCTGGTTCCGATCAACCGTCGCTATCCCCTCAAAGAGCTGATGGCCGCGGTCAGGGCCTATCCGCTCCCGCCCAGGCGGCGGATCACGTTCGAGTATGTGATGATCGATGGGGTCAACGACCGACCGGAGGATGCTCGGGAAATGGTGCGGCTGCTGCACGGCCTTCGGTGTAAGGTGAATCTCCTGTCCTTGAACGAGGCCCCCGCCATCCCGTTTCGGCGACCGTCGATAGAGCGCGTCGAGACATTCCAACACATCCTGAAGTCGGGCGGCATCGTGGCCACCATCCGCGAGAGCCGCGGCCTGGACATCTCGGCCGCCTGTGGCCTGCTGGCCACCGAAGTCAACCAGAAAAGCCTTGACACTAGCGGGTGTCTTGCCTAAGATGTCTTCGCGGGGTGGAGCAGCCTGGTAGCTCGTTGGGCTCATAACCCAAAGGTCGCAGGTTCAAATCCTGCCCCCGCAACCACGCAATTTATTGGGCTAGGCGATTTCGCCTAGCCCATTTGTTTTTGCATACGGCCGGTAAGCCAATGGGCGGGCTGGGCCTGCGTCATCCACACCGGTCCCAGGTGGTGTCCGAGAGCAGGTTGACCTCCGCATAGACGGTCTCCCGGTCCGGGTACTGGCGCAAGCTCTATGAGGAAAAGGTGATCGATAAGCGGGAATACGTTGAGCAATGGTTGTCGATCTTCCAATCCACACTATTCCCCCTACTATAAAGGCGATTTTTCTCCCTAGCTGATCGTGTCAGCCTTACTGTGTCCGGCCGACTTAGATTCTCCTTGCCTCAAATTTGTAGGCTGTGGCATATTCGGGGCAATCTTTACAAATGGAGGCGGGTTCTGTCAGCGAGACCCTCAGCCTCCACCGTACCAGGCTTCACCGAGACCGAGCCGTCAGAGAGAAAGCCGTGGAAGATGTACAAAGCGAAGGAAGATGAGTTGATCCGCGAGTGGCTCGACCGGACGGCATACGGCGAGACCGTGCCGGAGCACGCGTAGTGGGAGTGGAGGAGAGGCGACACATGATCGCTCCTGACACCATTGCCTGCCCGCACTGCGGCGCCCAGATCCCCTTAACAGAAGCCTTGCGCACTCACATGCGGGAGGACTTCGAGCAGACGCTCCACGCCCGCCTCGCCGAGGAGCGTGCCAAGGCTCTCGCCCAGGCCAAGGCCGACCTCGCTATTGAGCACGCCAATCTGACGAACGAACTCACCGAGAAGGCCACACAACTTGAAGACAGCCGCACCCGTGAGCTCGCGCTCCTCAAGAAGGCCCGAACACTCGAAGACGAAAAGGCGGCCCTCGATCTTGAGCTCGAACGGCGCCTGCAGGCGGAACGGGCGACCATCGAGGAGACCGTTGAGACCCGACTCGCCGAACAGCACCGGCTCCGTGATCTGGAAAAGGACAAGCAGCTCGGCGACCTCCGCCGGCAGATCGAGGACCTGAAGCGAAAGGCCGAGCAGGGCTCCCAGCAGACCCAGGGCGAGGCCGCCGAACTCGATCTGGAGGCCATGCTCCGGACTGCCTTTCCGCAGGACGAGATTGCGCCGGTTCCCAAAGGGATCCGCGGCGCCGATGTCATTCAGCGGGTGATCAGTCCGGGCGGACGAGCCTGCGGCTGCATCGTCTGGGAGGCCAAGAACACCAAGGCCTGGAGCGACGGCTGGCTCGAGAAGCTCCGCGATGACCGGCGGGAGCTGAAGGCCGACGTCGCCGCCCTGGCGACCACCGTGCTTCCGAAGGACGTCAAACACCTCGCGCTGATGGAGGGCGTGTGGGTGACCGACTTCGCCGCGTTGCCGGGCCTTGCCACCGCGCTGCGCTCTCAACTGATCCAGGTCGCCTCAGCCCGGGCCGCCGCCCAGGGCCGCGGGACGAAGATGGAGCAGCTCTACGACTACCTCACCGGCACCGACTTCCGACAGCGCGTCGAGGCGATCGCCGAGGCCTTTGTGGCCATGAAGGCCGACCTCGACCGGGAACGGCGCGCGGTCGAAAAGATCTGGGCCGCGCGCGACAAGCAGCTCGGCCGGGCCCTGTCCGGGCTGGCCGGCATGTACGGCGATATGCAAGGCCTTGTCGGCGCCAGCCTGCCCAAGGTCGCGCACCTGGAGCTCGGGTCGGGCGACGGGCAGAACGCTGCCGAACAGCCGGCGCTCCCGGTCATGGACCAGCCCTAGTAGCGGCCGCCGGACGAGGCGCTCACAGCCCGCTACGCGGAGCGGCGACTGCGGGTTTTGGCAGGGCTGACCGATGGTCAGATGGCCTGGATCAAGCGTGAGGCGAAGAGCGCCGTGGATCAGGTGCCTGGACCCCAACGGCGATTTATCCGGTCAGCAAACCGCCTGGCCCATACAAGGCCGAGGAGGAGAAGCTCATCACGTGTCAAGGGTCACCCAAATTTCTCTAGGTGTGGTCATCGAAAAGTCCCTACCCAGCC
>CABIKM010000044.1 GCA_902196205.1 Candidatus Methylomirabilis lanthanidiphila
GGGTAGGTGTCTCACTCATATTGACACAGAGGGCTGATTTTCGGCATAGGCCTGCCACAGCTTGACGTACAGGTTGGTGAAGTAGGTGAAGTCGCCTTTGAGAAACGCCTTCACTTTGGCCGGACTGTGGAGCAGGCCAAGGCCCTCATCCATGTCGGGCGCGAACATCGCTCGGTGATAGTCACCGTCGAAGCGTTGCCCTTCCTTGCGCGTCGCGGCAAACTTCGCCTTGAGATAAAAGCGAAAGAAGCTGTCCAACTCGTCCTCTTTGAAGGCGTTGATTGCGGCCGCCTTGTTTTCCCAGAGTCCGTTGTAGCTTTCCTTGTCCAGTTCGATCTTATTAATCTGTCCGAGCAGCTTGCCCTTGAGAATCTCATAGGGCCGCAGGCGCACGCCCCGGTCGTTGATGACCTCGAAGACCATCGACACATCCGTCTGCTCCACCGCAAGGTTGATCAAGACCAGGCGATGCAGAAAATAGAACACGAACGTCTCGAAGCAGCGTTTGTCCTTTAGCTCCTTGTCCAAGCAGGCGCTGATGGTTTCGTAGTTCCTGACTAGATTCTGTGCGGTGATGCCGCTGCTGGTGTCTATAGCCTTCGAATCCACGCCGTCGAACAGCGCCTGCTGCGCGATCCTGTGGCCGACATGGTTCATCCAGAATTCCTGTTCGAATCCCGACTGACCGGCGATTTTACTGTCAATCCAGCCGGCCAGCTTCGATCCGTGCAGTTTCGCCAAATGGCGCAACTTGATCAGGACCAGCGACAGCGTGGTCAGGCGTTGCTGCCCGTCAACCACGTAGACTTGCCCATCCACGACATTGGTGACATAGGTGTTCAGGTAATACCAAGGGTAGTGCGCCGTGATCGTCTCTTTTCCAGGGTCCAGGTCGCTGGAGCGCGCGTACTGTCCCTTGAACTTGAAGAAGATGTCGTCGAGCAGCCGCAAAACAGGCTCATCGGTCCAACGGTAGTCGCGCTGGTAGAAGTCAATGTAGTAGGCTGTGTTGGAGAACACGCGGTCGATATTCTGTTTGTCAGGTGAGATGTCCATACGGTGTTATTTCCTCCAAGAGCATGCTGGACGCTGCGTCTGTGAGGCGCCTAACTATTAATAATCTGATCGGCATAGTTCCGAGTACGCGTCAACATAACACGGGTTGCGGCTATCGAGTAAGTGACAACATGGGTCTTATTTTCCGAGGACTTCACCAATCCTATCAGTGCTTTGACCCCGACAAACACTACGCCTTCTGTCCAGCATACCCAATCTTCGGCCGTTAGGCTCCATAAGCGGATCCGCGGAGCTATCGGCCCTCATCGCAGATCAGGCGTTAGCCCGCTTTGGCCCTCTCACTGCAGTGGAGAGAGGGATGGGAGTCACCGCGTTGTAGAGCGCATCGCGTTCGACCGGCTGTCGGGCTGTCTCGCGGATCATGGCGAGAAGCTGGTCGTGACGAAGCTCCTGATGGTGCGAGTTGTCGCCCAGGGCGTGCGTAATCTCATAATGCGTGACGGTCCCATCGAGGTCGTCTGCCCCGTACCACAGCGCAAGCTGCGCCACCGCCGGTGTCGTCATAATCCAGAACGCCTTCACATGAGGAATATTATCGAGGAGCAGTCTGGCGATGGCGATCTCGCGCAGGTTGGCATATCCGGTCGTGACCGGGAGATGGCTGAGCTCGGTGCCAACGGGATCAAAGGCCAATGGGACACAGCACATGAAACCGCCTGTTTCGTCCTGCAGGTCGCGGATATGGAGTAGGTGCGCCACCTTCTCCTCGACGGTTTCGATGTGGCCGTAGAGCATCGTTACGTTTGAGCGAATACCGGCCCGATGTACGCTCCTAGCAACGTCAAACCAGCCCTCATTGTCCAGCTTGGCTCTGAACAGCTCTTCGTGGACGCGGTCACTGAACACCTCCGCCCCGCCGCCCGGACAACAGTCGAGCCCGGCCGTCTTCAGATCGGCTAGCACCTCGTCTATCGGCTTATTGGCCACGCGCTGGATCTGTGCCAGCTCGATCATCGTGAAGGCCTTGACCTGGACGCCGGGTCTGGCATCTTTCACTGCTCTGATGACATCCAGATAGTACTCGTATGGCAGCTTCGGATTGATCCCGGCCACAATGTGAATCTCACGGATCGGAACGTCGTCATGCTTACGGATCTGATCCTGAATCTCCTGAATACTCAGCACATATCCTCGAGGGTCGCCGGCCGGGGCGTAAAATGAGCAGAACTTGCACCCCTTATTACAGATATTCGTATAGTTGATGTGCAGGTTACGGACGAAATAGGTCAGGTTGTCGCTCATCCGCTCCCTGACCAAGTTGGCCAGAAAGCCCACTGAGGTCAGGTCGGGCGTCTGATAGAGCGCCAGTCCGTCACACGCGTCCAGACGCACACCATCCAGTATCTTATGATAGATCTTGTCCAAACCGGAGGCCGCCAACCTGGATTCCATCAGCCGACTCATTGACGCCGTGCCCCTCTAGTCCGTTCGTCCAGGCTTCCCTGTTGACCACCCAACAAATCAATCGCCTGGAGGAGGGCAATGGCTCTCAGTTCGTAACTCTGTCGCGCCTGCTCATAGTCTTCAAGACTGAGCTTACCTGCCTGCTGATCGAACTCGAGCTCCTTAATGGCAGCATATACCGTCTGTTTCTCGGCCAGGAGTTCCTGCAACTCGTTCTGTTCCAACTCCAGTGGAGATCTCTCAGACGATTTGAAGAATGGAATGAGCACCGGCAAGAGGGCGAGAAAGAACAGCAGGCTGATGATCAGGATAAGCATCGCAACCACTGTTCAACGTTCAACGTGCAACGTGCAACGCTGAACATTGAATCGTGAACGTTGAACATTGAACCTTGAACCTTGAACGTTGAACCTTGAACATTGCACGTCGAACGTTCGTTAACGTTCCCACTCCTTCAGTTCCGATTCGAGTCGACTGGTATACCGCGGATCGGAAGGACCCGGCTGTTTCGCATTTGGTGCATGACCTCTTCCAATCGAGCGACGGATCGTGAGAGTAATGACAACGCCTCCGCCCAGGATGGCGACAAACGGCAGCAGCCAGGCAACCCAATTAAAGCCCTGGCGCATGGGCGAGAGCAGGATCCACTCGCCATAACGGCTGACGAAGTAGTTGCGGATCTGATCCGGACTCTCACCGTTCTTCAGCTTCTCGTGAATCACCTCGCGCATCTGTGTCGCCATTTCTGATGGTGAATCGGCCACCGAGAGGTTCTGGCATACGGGGCAACGCAACTCAGCCGCCAACCGAAGCGTCTGCTCCTCCACGCTACCGGCTACAGTGGCCGATGCCCATCTCGCTAATAGGATTCCCGCTATCAATAACGCGAGGAGCGTTTTACGCATGCGTGGTCCCCTTGTCAGCAACGCCCGCATCCCGAGTTCCTGGTGCTTTATCTAACCCCTTCACAACCTAGAACCTTGCACGTTGAACATTGCACCTTGAACCTTGAACCTTGAACTTCCTTCACAGCATCTCCTCGATCTTCGCCTTCAGCACCTTCTCATCGACGGCGCCGACGTGCTTATAGTGAATCGTCCCGTCCTTCCCGATAAAGAAGGTCTCCGGCACACCATAGACGCCGTAGTCGATCGAGATCTTCCCCTGGAGGTCAGGACCGCTTGGAAAGCTGAGCTTGAACCGATCAATGAACGCCTTCGCATCAGCATCCCGGTCCTGGATATCCACGCCAATGACCATCAACCCTCGGTCCCGATAGGTTTGCCAGGCGGTCTCCAGATGCGGCGCCTCCTCGTAGCAAGCCGGAAAGCACCAGGAGGCCCAGAAGTTGAGGACGACCGGCTTCCCGCGGAGTTGTTCCAGGCTATTGCGGCTACCATCAAACATGGTCAGAGCGAACGGCGGCGCCTGACGTCCAACCAGCGGAGACGGCACGTCCCTGGGGTTGGTTTTGAAGCCGTAGGCCAACAGCAGGAGGAGCGGGATGATGCTGAGGAGCAGGCTCAGCTTCTTCCAGGTTGCCATACGGCGTACTCCCCAGCCGCCTCGGTCGCGACCGCTCGTCGACGGTCCGGCCAGATCGCAATCAGCGAGCCCAGGACCATCACCCAGCCGCCGACCCAGATCCACATCACCAGCGGGCGAACCAGCGCCTTCACGGTGGCCGACGTCCCATCTTGCGTGAACGACGACAGGACCAGATACAGATCCTCCCGCATGGTCGAACGGACATCGACCGTCCCGATCGGCTGTTGCTCGGCAGGATAGAACCGCTTGGCGGGCCGCATTTCAGCGATCTTCTGGTTGGCGTTGAAGATCGTAAAGTTGCCCTGTACGACAAAGCGGTGCGGCTCTTGCCAGGCGCTCAGGTCATCAAATCGAACCTGATAACGGCCAAGCTGAAGCGACTCGCCCGGCTTGAGGGTGACCTCCTGTTCGAGCTTAAAAACCGACGAGGCGGTGATGCCGATCACGAGGAACGCCATCCCCAGGTGGACAATCAGCCCGCCGTAGCGCCGCCGCCCCCGGCTGGTGAGTCGCGAGAGTGCGGTCAGATACCCCTCGCCCGTATTTCGGCGCCGCGCCCGGACGCCACGGACAAACTCCTGGCATACGGTCACGGCAGTAAAGAGGCTGAGGGCAAAGGCCAGGAGCGGGTACAACCCCCGCACCCCGAAGAGCCAGCAGATACCGGTACCCACCAGAGTAAGATACACGGGTCCGGCAAAGGTTCGGCGCAGACTCTCAAGCGAGGCGTGCCGCCAGGCAATCAGCGGTCCAATGGCCATCAGAAAGATCAGACTCAGGCCGATGGGGACGTTCACCGTATTAAAGAACGGCTCGCCCACGCTGACCTTGACCCCGCGAACCGCCTCGGACAGGAGAGGAAACAGCGTCCCAAGGAGGACTGAAAACGCAAACCCCAGGAGCAACAGATTGTTCACCAGAAACGCGCTCTCACGGGACACCAACGAGTCGATCTCACTCTCGGCCTGCAACTTGTCGCTCCGATAGACCAACAGGCTGAAGGAGGCCAATAGGATCAGGCCGATAAAGGCCAGGAAGAGCGGCCCGACAGCCGAATCGGAGAAGGCGTGCACCGACGACAGGATACCGCTTCGCGTCAGGAAGGTACCGAAGATGGTCAGCGCGAAGGTGATGATGACCAGCGCCACATTCCAGAACTTCAGCATCTTTCGTCGCTCCTGGATCATGATCGTGTGCAGAAACGCGGTGCCGGTAAGCCATGGCAGCAGCGAGGCGTTCTCGACCGGGTCCCAGGCCCAGTAGCCGCCCCACCCCAGCACCTCGTAGGACCACCGTCCGCCGACGATAATGCCGATCGTCAGAAAGCCCCAGGCTGCCAGCGACCAGCGGCGCACGGTTCTGATCCAGGTCTCACCCAGCCGACCGGTCATCAACGCAGCCATCCCGAACGCATACGGAATCGCCCACCCGACATAGCCGGCGTACAGGCCCGGCGGATGCACAGCCATCAGGGGATGGTTCTGCAGGAGCGGATTCGGTCCGCGTCCATCCGGCGGCGCCGGAGAAATCGTCGTAAAGGGACTGGCCGGAATGACCGCCAGAAAGAGGAAGAAGGCCAAGATGCACAGCAGCACAGTCGTCACATACGGAATCACCTCGGGCTGCCGCTTCCGCTCGATCCACACCGTAAGCACGGTCATCAGGGCCAGCAACCAGATCCACAGCAGAATTGAACCCTCGAGCGCTCCCCATAGCGCGATAATCGTGTAGAACAGCGGCGTCTCGAGGCTCGCGTTCCGGGCTACATACTCAAGGCTGAAGTCGTGGCCGACCAGCCCGGCCTCCATCAGCAGGACCGCGAAGGTGCTGAGGCCGAACACCGAAACGACCGCGCCTTGTCCGCTCTCGATGAAAGACGGCCGACGCCGCCGCGCTCCAAGGATCGACACGAAGGCGCCGTAGACGGCGAGGGCGAGAGCCAACCACAGACTGAATCGGCCCAGTATCGCAATCATTATGGTGTGCGCTGCGGTTGCGCCAAGGTTTGGTGGATATGCTGGGCTGCGCCTTCCCCGTCCTTCGGAGGCGTATACTCTTCGGAATGCTTGGCCATAATCATACTTGACTGAAATGGGCCGCCGGCGGTGCACTTCCCCTCGACAACCGCCCCGGCGCCCTCTTTAAAGAGGTCGGGTGGAGACCCGGTGTGTTCAACCGCTACCTCTTCCTTCCCATCGGTCAGGCGGAACGTCAGCTTCAGCGTCTTCGGCTCCCAGTGGAGCGACCCTGGCACCACCATCCCGCCCAGGCGCAATGACCGATCGGGGACCGCGCCGCCCTTCGCCTTCAGCTCGGACGGCGTGATGTAATAGACGGCGGCCTCTCGAATCCCGCTATTGATCAGGTACGCGAGGGCGGCCACGATGAGACCTCCGCCCAACAGGAGTTTGGTCTTCTTGGTCATCCTGTCATATCCTTCCGTTGCCGTCTGAGGGCATCACGCTGAGCGGTGGCGGCCCGTTTTCGCCAGTGAAGCGATACGAGATAGACGACCACACTGCCGCCGGTGAGCAGATACCCGGCCAGAATATAGGACCATGAATTCACCCCAGTAATTCCATTTGCAGCCGCAGCAGCTCTTCCCTCGCCCCCTCGATCTGCAGGCGCTTAATCAGGAGGTAGGCGTACAGCAACCCGAAGGCCACAAGGTTCGCATACAGCGCCACCTGCATGTCCAGGGCCACCGTTGACGGGCCGGGCCGTAGGATCGATGCGGGCTGGTGCAAGGTCCGCCACCAGACAACCGACATGTGGATGATCGGAATATCGAGAAAGCCGAGAATTCCGAGGACCGCACAAAAGGTGGCCCCTCTCGATGGATCGTCTACCAGCGTCCGAAGCATCAGATAACCGAGGAATACCAACAGCAGAATAGCGGTCGTGGTCAACCGCGCATCCCACGTCCACCACGCCCCCCACGTTGGTCGTCCCCATATCGAGCCGACCGCGATCGACAACGCCGTGAAGAGCACTCCGATCTCAGCCGATGAGTACGCAACGGCGTCGTATTGCCGCTGACGGCGCCACAGATACAGAATACTCGCGACGAAGACGACAAAAAAAGCGAGGTAGCTGATCAGGATCAACGGTACGTGCAGGTACATAAGCCGCTGGACCTCTCCCTGCACCGCATCAGCCGGCGCATAGATAAAACCTGTGTACAGGCCGGCCAGCAACCCAATAACTGTCGAGATACCCAGTACCCGCTCAACACCCTGCCCGATCATCGAACTGTATACCTTGAACTTTGCACCGTCGTTATCATTCCTCAATCAGCAGCTCGAACGTCAACAACGACCCCACAAGAAACAAGACATCAAACGCCGCCATCAATTTGAGCCACGGCATGGCGAGTTCGAATGCCTCACCTCGCAGGACGATCTCTGTCCCCCTCACCGCAGCCAAGATTAAGGGAATCGTCAGGGGAAACAGGAGGAACGGCAGCATCGCCTCTCGCGCCCTCATGCCTATGGTCATCGTAGACAGCAGCGTTCCGACGGTCGCGAATCCCAGTGTCGCCGGAACGGTGATCACGAGCAGCTTGGGGAGTTGCGACCAGATGTCCATATTGTACAGGACCGAAAAGATGGGAAAGCTGATCAGTTCTACTAAAAGGATCACGCTGAAGTTGCCACACAGCTTCCCAAGGAAGATCGCTTCCCGCTCAGCCGGATAGAGGAGCAGGCCATCCAGACAGTCGTTCGCCAGTTCGCTCTGAACCGATCGGGTGAAACCGAGCACACCGGTAAACGCAAAGGCCAGCCACAACAGGCCGGATGAGGCTCCGCGGATAAGGGTCTGATCGCCGCCCAGCGCGAAGTTGAACAGGAACAGCACCAGGAACGCGAAAAAACACATGGCGGTGATGCTTTCCCGATCACGCCACTCCGCGACCAGGTCCTTCCACGCGATCGCCAGGACCCGCCGAGCGAAGGTCATTCGCCCCCCCACAGCTCTCCATGAATTGAGAAAAGAGAGCGCAACGATTCCTGACTCACCTCGTCTCGTCCGGCGTCAAAGACGACACGCCCTTGCTGTAAGACCGCCATGCGATCCGCCATCGTAAACCCCAACGTCAGATCATGAGTCGCCAACAACGTTGTCACACCCGCAGCCTTTGAGGTCATGAGGAACTCTTCCAACAGTTTCGCCGCCTTGAGGTCAAGATTCGTGAACGGCTCATCAAGCAGCATCACCTTGGGCTCGCGAAGTATCAGCTTCGCCAGTGCAAGACGTCGCTTCATCCCGCTGGAAAATGTCCTGACCCGACCCTCGGCGGCCGTCTCCAGCCCGACCTTCGCCAGGACCTCCGCCACCCGCTCCGCGGAGCGATCCAGACCCAACATGGTTGCCGCAAACAGAAGATTTTCTCGCCCGGTGAGCGTTTCGTACAGTTGATGTCCGTGGGCAAGAACACCGATCACCCGTCTGACGCCTTCCCCATTCCTTCCTACTTCGAAACCGGCAACCTGTGCCGATCCGGCAGTAGGCCGTACCAGCCCGGCCAGAATTCTCAACAGGGTGCTCTTCCCTGCTCCGTTCGGGCCAAGGAGCGCCAGGATTTCTCCTGGGCCTACGCACAGATCGACGCCTCGCAGGGCCGGATGCGCGCCATACCACTTGACCAACGCTCGGGTCTCGACGGCCGGTACAGTCCGGCGGAACTCCCCAACTTCGTCAGACCTCGCCATTTGAAACCCCGAACACGGGAGTTCCAGCGCCATCGCACACACTACAGCACGGGACGACGCCACCACACCACGGATCCACGCAGATGATGAACATACGGTAAATAGCGCATTACACCCAATTTCCAGGCGAGTTTAGTCTAGCAGAGATTACATGGAGGGACAACCGAAAAGGGAGTAAAGAAACGCGCAACTACAGGCGGCTGGGCCGTACTTTCTCTAAACCCACCAGAGTTTTTCCGGACTGCAGCAAGTCGATAAACTGCTCTACCAATCTGGGATCACATGAACCCTCTTCTGAGGCCTGCCTCATGATTGATACAACCTGGTAGCTCTCGAGCTGGGGCTTATAGGGCCTGGCCGTCATCAGCGCGTCGTAGATATCAACGGCCTGAATGATCCGGGCAGCAAGCGGAATCTCCTCTCCCTGCAAGCCGTCGGGATACCCGCTGCCGTCCCACCGTTCATGGTGGTGACGAATGATGGGGAGAACAAATTTCAGCGACTTCAGCGGCTTACAGATCCGCTCGCCGATAATCGGATGTTCTCGTATAATCCGCGACTCCTCCTCAGTCAATTCCGAACGCTTATTCAGGATTGACTCCGGAACCGCAATCTTGCCGACGTCGTGCAGATAGCCTCCGCGATGTAGCGCCTTCAGTTGCTCCAGGGGAAGCCCCAGGCTTCGGCCAAGCGCAACCGAGTACCGGGATAATCGCTCGCAGTGCCCGTCGGTGTACGCATCCTTCGCCTCGACACTCAGAGCCAGCGTACACAATATATCCTCCGCATCCTCCAACTCATCAGTGATCTGCTTGAGCTTCAGCAGGGATCGAACCCTCGCGCTCAACTCCGCCGGGTGAAACGGCTTACTTAAAAAGTCGTCAGCCCCGACCTCGATACCACGGATTCTGTCTTGCAGATCACTGAGGGAGGTGATCATCACAATGGGGATGAGCCTGGTTCGCTCGTCCTGCTTGAGCCGAGCACAGACCTCAAACCCGCTCATACCCGGCATAATGACATCAAGCAGGATAAGATCCGGCGACCTGGCCGTCACTAATTCAAGAGCCCGCTCCCCATCCAGGGCCAAGATGATCTCATAACCCTGAGGGGCCAGGATTGTCTCCACCAACGTGGTGTTGACCTCCTGGTCGTCGACCACCAAAATCGTCCCACGAGGCAGGGGCGCTGGTGTTATCAACGTATGCCTCCAACGATTGCCGACTCATTGCTGTCGCTCATGTCGGCGTCACCGCTTCTGGCGTCGGAACGCTCCGACAGCAGCGCAGGCACAAACGCTATCCCGAACTCAGCCTCAAAACGTTCGGTCAGCGCTGCCGTCACCTCACGAATCGAGATTGGACGACACAACTCCTGCGTCATGCTTGTCATCCTGACGCCCTGAATACCACAGGGAACGATCAGCTCGAAGGGCGTCAGATCCATATCAACATTCAGCGCAAAGCCATGGCGGGTCACCCACCGACCGACATGAATCCCCAACGAGGCGATCTTACGATCGCCAACCCAGACGCCCGTTCGCCCGCGTGATCGACCGGCGGCAATCCCAAAGTCCGACAGGGTGACGATCAGGACCTCCTCAAGCTGCCGAAGATATCGATGGACATCACGCCCATGATCGGTCAGGTTGAGGATCGGATATCCTACCAACTGGCCGGGGCCATGATAGGTCATATCGCCGCCGCGCTCTACCTCGAAGAATTCGACCCCCATCTGCGCAAGAGAGGATTCTGGTACGCGGAGGTTGGCCTTCTGTCCGGCCCGTCCTAGGGTGATCACCGGCAGATGCTGGACCAAGAGGAGCATATCACCCAGACGGTCTTCAGCTCGAAGGGTCGCCAGTCGCCGCTGCAGGGTAAGCGCTTCGGCATAGGGTATAGTCCCCAGCTCGATCAGACTACAGGTGCGCATCATCAGTGACGGGGTTTAGGGTTTCGGGTTTGGGGCTCGGGGTTGAGGACGCCTCGGAGAAACCTTTTAGACTCCATACCTATACCCCACACCCTAACCCCTGTCTTACATGTGGATGGCCCGACCTAGGGCCGCTAATGCAGCCTCACTCACCGCCTCGGACAGCGTCGGATGAGCATGGATCGACCCGGCAATCTCCTCCGGGGTTGCCTCCATAGAGATCGCCAGGCCGGCCTCGGCGATCAGTTCGGTAGCCTGAGCGCCGACGATATGTACACCCAGGATCTCGCCGTGGGTCGCATCGGCGATCACCTTAATGATTCCTTCGGTCTCGCCCAGGGCGATCGCCATCCCGCTGGCGCTGAACGGAAACCGACCGACACGGATGGTGTGCCCCTCGGCCCTGGCCTTCGCCTCTGTCAGACCGACGCTGGCAACCTGCGGATGGCAGTACGTGCAGCTCGGGATCTTTGCAACATTGATCGCCTCCCCATCGTCCAACTTGGCCATCCGCTCGACTGCCCTGATTCCATCGTGAGATGCCTTGTGGGCCAGGAGCGGCGCGCCGACCAGATCGCCGATGGCGTAGATGCCGGGAACACTGGACTCCATCCGTTCGTCAACCGCAACAAACCCATTCTTCGTCGCGACGCCCAGCTCTTTCAAGCCGCCCACCTCGGAGTTCGGCATCCTGCCGACCGCCACCAGGACGGTCTCGCCCGGCAGCTCCTGACTTTTACCGTTGCTCGATACCGTGACCCTGGCCTGTCCTGCCTCGACGGCTATCCGCTCAACGCTTGTGTTGGTGAGGATTGTTATTCCCTTTTTGGTCAAGGCGCGGTGCAGAAGCGCCGTGATCTCCTCGTCTTCATAGGGCAGGATCGTGGGAAGCAACTCAACAAGGGTGACAGCCGTGCCATAGGCCTGATAGATGTCGGCGAACTCTACACCGATCGCTCCGCCACCGATAATAATCATCGAGGCAGGCGCCCGGTCCAGCAGCATCGCCTCAGTGCTGGTGAGCACAACCTTGCCATCGACCGCGACGTGCGGTAGCAGCCTGGGCCTCGATCCGGTTGCCAGAAGGATCCGTTCTGCGCGGATCGCCTCATGCGTCTTGCCGTCCCTGTCAGAAATCTCCAGTTCCTTGGCCGAGGTGAAACGGGCTTCCCCGGAAAAAAGCGCGACCTTGTTCTTCCGCATCAGGAACTCAATCCCTTTGGACAGGCGCTCAGCTTTCTCGCGGCTGCGCTTGACGGCGATGCCGAAGTCGGCCCGGATATTGTCCGCCTGAACCCCAAACTCCCCGGCGCGGCGCATGAGGGACAGCACATGCGCGCTCTGAAGCAATACCTTTGTCGGGATACATCCCCAGTTGAGACAGACTCCGCCCAACCGATCCCGCTCGACGAGAGCCACCCGCATTCCAAGTTGGGCGGCTCGGACCGATGCAACGTAGCCGCCAGGTCCCGCCCCGATCACCGCAAGATCAAATGTCCGTTCGTTCTGTCCCATCCCGCCGCCGATTACAGTACGAGGTGAAGGGGATGCTCAAGCAGCCACTTCACCTCCTGGAGGAACGTTGCCCCTGTCGCCCCATCCACCGCCCGATGATCGCATGACAACGTCATCCGCATCCGCTGAGCGATCTGCACTGTTCCATTCACAACAACCGGTTTATTCTGAATTCTGCCGATAGCCAGGATGGCGGCCTCCGGGGGGTTGATGATCGCAGTAAACTCATCGATTTCATACATGCCAAGGTTCGACACGGTAAAGGTCGCTCCGGTATACTCTTCAGGCCGCAACTTCAAAGCCCTGGCCCGCTCGACCAGGCTCTTCGCCTCGCTGGCGATCTGCATCAGGCTTTTCCGGCCGCAGTCGCGCAACACCGGGTTGATCAATCCCTCCTCAAGCGCGACCGCAATACCGATATTGACCTGAGAATAGACGCGAATCCGATCATCCATGAATGACACATTCATCGCCGGGTGTCGCCCCAGCGCCATCGCCACGGCCCTGATGATGATGTCGGTAAAGGTGACCTTAAGGTCCGACGCCTGGACCTGCATCGCCTCACGCAACTCCGCCGCCTTCTCCATCGCCACCTCGACCGTCAGATAGAAGTGGGGTACGGTCGCCATACTCTGAGCTACGCGCTTGGCGATCGCCCGACGCATCGGCGAAAGCTCCCGGTCTTCAAACTCTACCGGTGACGTCGATGGGGCCCTCGCAACGGCTCGCTCCGCCGTCATCGGGGTCGGTGAGATCGACGGCGCCCGCCGACCGGTCGCCGTCGTGACCGACGTCACAGCATCTACATCACGGCGGATGACCCTTCCGCCGGGTCCGGACCCCTTGACGACAGCCAGGTCGATCCCCTGCGCGCGCGCGAGCCGCCTCGCCAGGGGCGACGCTTTCACGCGCCCGGACGTCACCATCTGATGCGCAGGAGCAAGCGGCGTAGACGCGCCCGACTGAGCCGACATCGCGGTCTGAATCGCTGAGCCCGCCACCGAAGACAGCAACGCCGAGATATCCTCATCCGCTTCGGCAATCACTCCGATCTGGCGGCCGACCGGCGCCGACTGGCCGGCCCCGATAAGAATCTTCCGAAGGATACCAGACCCAAAGGCTTCCATCTCAATGTCGGCCTTGTCGGTTTGGACCTCCGCGATGATGTCACCTCCCTCGACCCGGTCCCCCTCTTTCTTCAGCCATCGAAGGATCTTTCCCTCCTCCATGGTATCGCTCAACCGGGGCATGACCACAGATATGGCCATCGTCCGCTTCTACCCTCCTCTCGTTGGTACGGGATTCAAGGTTTCGAGTTTGGAGTTTTGAGTTTCGGGGTAGACTCAGCTTTTCGTCCGAGGGTTTCCCCTAAACGCAAAACTCGAAACTCAAAACTCTATCTAGACGGCCAGGACCTTCTTTACCGCCGCCACCAGCCGCTCCTTACTCGGAATCTTCGCGCGCTCCAGATTCTTCGCATACGGTGTCGGGGCATTCGCACCGGTGACCCGCTCTACCGGCGCGTCCAAGTAATCAAAGGCCTGTTCGGAAATGATGGATCCGATCCCCGACCCGATCCCGGCAAACCCGGCACCGGACTCCATGACAACAGCTCGATTCGTCTTTTTGACCGACTCGATGATGAGATCAATATCCAGCGGGCGAAGCGTACGCGGATCCACTACCTCGACGGAGATCCCCTCTTTCTCCAACTCCTCGGCCGTCTGCAACGCCAGGAGGAGCATTGTCGAGTAGGCCACAATCGTGACGTCGCGTCCTTCTCTCTTGATTTCACCAACTCCGAGTGGGATGGTGTAGTCGCCCTCTGGCACCTCGCCCTTCGTCCCGTACAGCAGCTCCGACTCGATGAAGATGACCGGGTCATCGTCCCGAATCGCGCTCTTGAGGAGTCCCTTCGCGTCCTTGGGGGTCCCCGGACGCACGATCTTCAGACCGGGAACATGGTAGAAGTACGACTCCATACTCTGTGAGTGCTGAGCCGCCAACTGATGCGCTGGACCGCCGGGGCCGCGAATGACCATCGGGACATTGAACTGACCGCCGGACATATACAGGATCTTCGCCGCCTGATTGACAATCTGATCGATCGCCACCAACGCAAAATTAAAGGTCATCATCTCCACAATCGGCCGCAAGCCAACCATGGCCGCGCCGATACCGATGCCGGTGAACCCGGCCTCGCTGATCGGGGTATCGATCACCCGCTTCGAACCGAACTCCTCGAGCAGGCCTTGACTGACCTTGTAGGCCCCCTGGTAGAGGCCCACCTCCTCCCCCATCAGGAACACACGAGGGTCCCGACGCATCTCTTCGCGGAGCGCCTGATTTAGAGCCTCTCGATAGGTAATGATCGCCATACGCTCGTTCCCTCCCTCAGCGCTCTGAGACGTAGACGTCGGTACACAGCCATTCCACCGGCGGCTCCGGCGAGGCATCGGCGTACCGGATCGCCTCCTCCACCGTCACTCGGACCTCTTTCTCCAGCGCCTTCCAATCCGACTCCTTGATCATCCTCTCGCCCGTGAGATAATCCCGGAACAGTACGAGCGGATCCCGCTGCTTTTCCCGCTCAATTTCCTCTTTCGTTCGGTAGGTCCCAGGATCGGCCATCGAGTGTCCCCGGAATCGATACGTCTTCGCCTCAATCAAAGATGGAATCCGCTCCCGCCGCGCCCGCTCAACGGCCGCCCCTACACACTCCCGAACGGCCAGAACATCCATCCCATCCACCGCCTCGCCGGGCATCCCGTACGCCTCCGCCCGCCGGTACAGATCTTTAACCGGGGTGGCGCGCTCCACGGCAGTGCCCATGCCGTAGCGGTTGTTCTCACAGATATAGACGATCGGCAGGTGCCACAGGGCCGCTATATTTAGGGCTTCATGAAACACCCCCTGGTTGACGGCCGCGTCTCCGAAGAAGCAGAGCGTCACCTGATCCTTCCCCTCGTACTGACTCGCGAAGGCGGCGCCGGTCCCGATCGGGATCTGCCCGGCCACGATCGCATGGCCGCCCAGGAAGTTGCGGGGTTTGTCGAACAGGTGCATCGATCCGCCCTTGCCTTTGCACAGACCGTCTGCCCGGCCGAACAGCTCCGCCATGATCTTCCCAGGATCGCAGCCCTTAGCCAGAGCGTGGCCATGTTCCCGGTAGCTGGCAATGACGTAGTCGTCCGGTCGTAACACGGAGATGGCACCTGTCGCCACCGCCTCCTGGCCAATATACAGATGGAGGAAACCGCCGATCTTCCCCATGGCGTACATCTCGGCGCACTTCTCCTCGAACCGGCGCATCAGGAGCATCTGTCGAAGCAGATCCACCAGTTCCTTTTGCTCTAACTTCTGCATAGCTCAGTCCTCCCGCTCTCACGCTTTCGGCTGACTTCCTCAGCCTGGCCGCGGGCATGGTACGAACTGCGGACCAACGGCCCAGATTCTACGTACTTGAACCCCATTTCTTCTCCAATCACTTTCAACTCCCTGAACTCTTCCGGAGTATAGTATTTCCTAATCGGCACATGCGCCTGACTCGGCCGCAGGTATTGTCCAAGCGTCAAGATATCGCAATCTGCCTCCCTGAGGTCCGCCATAGTGCGGAGTAGTTCCGGCCATACCTCACCAAACCCCACAATAATCCCGGACTTGGTTATGATCTCCGGCGCTATGCGCCGCGCCGTGGCCAGTAACTCGATCGATCGCTCATAGTCCGATCCTAGGCGTACCTCTTGATACAACCGGGGAATGGTTTCCATGTTGTGGCTGAGAATAGTCGGCGCGGCGTCGACAACGGTTCTCAGCGCGACCTCACTGCCACGGAAATCAGGAACCAGCACCTCGATACTACAGTCCGGCGAACGCTCCCGAATCTGTCGAATGACGGCCGCGAAGATCTGCGCACCGCCGTCGGCCAGGTCATCGCGATTGACCGAGGTGATGACCGCATGGGCTAACCCAAGTTCACAAATCGCTGTAGCTACACGATCCGGTTCAGCCATATCGAGTTCAGTCGGCCTGCCGTGCGTAGCAGCACAGAAACCGCAGTTGCGGGTGCAGATCTCGCCAAGGATGAGGAACGTGGCCGTAAGCTGCTGCCAGCACTCGCCGATATTTGGACACAGGGCCTCTTCGCAGATGGTATGAAGCTGCCGCTCTCGGACGAGTCGCTTCAACCGAAGGTAATTGGGTGAGCCGGGAGCTTTAACCTTTAGCCAGGGTGGCTTGGGTGAGCCGACAATCTCGGGAAGCGACAACAGCGGCGTTGCCTTAACCGGTTGGAGCACAAATGCCTCGTTTGAGCCCACAAAATTGATTGGTCGAGTCGCCGTTTGGGTAGGCGGAATCCAGGCGCGCTGTGTGTTTTTGTATCATGTCTCCACCCATCTGTCAATATTCGACCAGCTTAGCCGATCCGGACGATTACTCGACGATCGCGAGGACCGTCGAACTCCATGAGCATGATGCTCTGCCACGCGCCCAACATCAGTCGCCCCTGCTTCACCGGCACTGTTTCACTCGGGCCGAGGATGGCCGCTTTGATGTGGGCCGCTGCGTTGCCGTCGATCCGGTCGTGGCGCCAGATCCCCTCCGGGATCAGCTTCACCAGCGCCTCCTGAAGATCGTCGCCGATGTTCGGGTCGGCATTCTCGTTGATGGTGACCGCCGCAGTCGCATGCGGCACAAAGACACAACAGAGCCCCTCGTCTAGGCCGCCCTGCGCCGCGATCTCCCGAACCCTCGGCGTAATGTCGATCACTTGAGATAGTTGCGTCGTCTTGATGACGAACTCGCGCATCTGCGGCATTATCCGGCCTGCGCTCGAACGGGTGTAGTGCGGGGCGCAGCGTGCGCGGCGAGCAACTCTTCGAATCGTGCCTCCGGCAGGGCCGGTCTCCCAAGCCCTATCGAGCGGAGACCCTCGGTGCCGTGGTAGTCGGAGCCGCCGACCGTCAACAGACCGTATTCCAAGCGCATTCGTTCATAGCGGAATACCGATTCGGTATCATGCTGCGAATGATACACCTCCAAACCATCAAGCCCATGCGGTACAAGGAATGGGATGATCTCGTTGCGGCCATACTCTCCGGGGTGTGCAAGAGACGCCAGACCTCCAGCCCCCTTGATGGCAGATATCGCCGTAGCGGCAGGAATCCTTGAGCGTTCCACGTAGCCAGGCTTGCCGAACGTCAGATATCGGTCGAACGCCTCCTTCAGCGACGCCACATATCCGCGCCTGATCATCGCGTGCGCCACATGAGGACGTCCGACTGAGTAGCCTGGCGCCGACCTCACAATCTCATCAGCGTCCAACGGGAGGCCAAGAACCCAGAGCTTCGCGATCATGCGATGAATCCTCTCGATTCGGTCGTTGCGAGAGGCAGCAAGGAATTCGGCCAGACGCGTATCGTTCGGATCGATGAAGTGTCCGAGGATGTGCACCTCCAGATCGTCCACATGCGCGGTGATCTCAACGCCTGGAACAAACTGCACCCCTATCCGCGCAGCTTCCGCGTCTGCTGCAGGCAACCCTTCCAGGGTGTCGTGATCGGTCACAGCGAGGACCGCAACGTCAGACTGTTTCGCCAGACCGATAAGTTCTTGCGGGGACAGTCGGCCGTCTGAGGCAGTCGAGTGAGTATGCAGATCGATCAGGCGCATAGGGCAAGTGAAAAGTGGCTAGTGGTGAGTGGCTAGGAGTGCCGCCCGTTGCGGCAGTAAACGCTCAGGATGGCTGTAGACATTAAACCCTTCGCCGCGGCAGTAACCGATCACAGTGATACCAAAGCGCTTGGCTGCCATGATAGCGAGGCCGGTGGGTGAGGTTCGAGAGATGATAAACGGGGTCCGCATATGCGCCCCCTTGCGGAGCATCTCCGACGAGATGCGCCCGGTGGACAGGAGGATATTACCCGCGGTTGGAATCCCTTGCAGTAGCGCTTCGCCGTGGATCTTATCCAGGGCGTTATGTCGTCCCACGTCCTCAGCGACGAGCAGCAGGCGCCTGCCGTCGCTCAGAGCGGCCGCGTGAATGCCGCGCGACTCCCGGTAGAGATATGCCTCAGCATACAACTGTTTCATGAGATCGAACGGTTGATCCGAGTGCAGGGTCGCCTCGTCAGAGAATGCCTTCAACCCCTCCATCGGCATACCGAATGTAATCCCTCCGGTACACCCGGAGGTCAAGATGCGGCGGCGCGGCGGCGTAAATGCCTTGGTGAGTCTGACATCCGCCACCCCTTCCTCGGGAAAGACCTCCAGCGACGTCATCTCGTCGAGTCCCTGAATGATCCCCTCAAAACTCAAGAATCCCAGGACCAGGCAATCAAGCTTAACCGGCGTGCACAGCAATGTGGCCAGCTCATACCCGTTGACAAAAATCGTGAGGGGTTGCTCCCGCACGACCGGGATCTCTACTGTCTCGAACGATCCGCCGCGATACCGAACGATCCGATGCGTGGCCATTTTAGTACCAGAGAGCGCTCAAGAAGTACCCGATGCCGTAACCTGCAACCGAAACCAACAGCCCGATCCCCAGCATCTCGAGCCCGCTGCGCCACCAGGCTTTCCTCGTCAGCACTGTTTTGCCGGCTCCGGTGGCAAAGAGAGCGAAGGCGGCAAGGCTCATCGAAACCACGAACGCCTCCCTGAGTTCCAGGAACAGGTACGGGGCAATCGGAATGATCGCGCCAACACAGGAGGAGACGCCCATCAGTACGCCGACCTTCACCGGGTTGTCGAATCGTTCCTCGATGAGCCCCAACTCCTCCACCATCATCGCCTTGAGTAAGCGTTCCTTATCAGCGGTCAACCGCGTGACGACCAGCTCCACCTCATCTTCCGAAAAACCCTTACTCCGATAGATCTGGCACATCTCCTCGCGTTCCTTCTCAGGCATCGTCTCGATTTCGAGTCGTTCACGCGCAATCTCTCGCTGGTAGAGTTCTCCTTCCGACTTGGTTGAGAGATAGGCGCCGAATCCCATTGAAAGGGTTTGAGCAAGGGCCTCTGCCACGCTTGAGATGACAATCATGCGTTGGCCGGCGCTCGCCGCATTGACCCCGGCGAGAAAGGCTACGGTCGTAATGAGGCCGTCATGTATGCCGAAGACGACCTCACGAATTCGCCGCCCCACCGGGAAATGCGAGCTTTCCTCAATCTTACCGAACCCGATGCGCGTCGCGTTCATTATCTCTCCGCCTCAGCCTGTCTGCGTGCGATGCACAGACGGGCAGGGTTCCGATGTCAACCCTCTTTTGCGGCCAGTATCTGGAGTTGAATCTGCCGCTCTCTCGGGCCGTCCAACTCGGCAAAGATAATCGACTCAAAGGTCCCGAGGCTCATCTCCCCATCCACAACCGGAACCGAGAGCTGCCGACCAAGTAGAAGCGAACGAAGATGCGACGCGGCGTTGCTCCGATCACAATCAGAGTACGATGGATCGTTGTGCCGATAGCCGTTTCCCTGTTCGACCAGGCGGTCCAGGAGAAGCTGAACATCATGGAGTAATGCTTCCTGCCACTCATTAATGAACAGCGCAGTCGTCGTGTGAAGGGAATTGAGAATGATCAACCCCTGCTTGATCTTATGCCCCTGCAGCAGATCTCGCACACGCTTTGTCAGGTCCATGAACTGGAGTCGATCCTCCGTCGCTACCGTAAACGTCTCGTGCCTGATTACCATGCCTCCCTCCGTTAGGTTGCACATTCCTCACACAGGTGTTTGCCGCCTTGGATAACGGCACCACCATCCTCAGACGGTAATCCGCACTACCGTCCATCATGAATGTCCTGCCATCGCGCCTCAACCGTCATTCCTCTCATCGCTTTGGCCGGCTACCAGTCAGGGTGGAGGTCGGGCCGCTGCTTCATCGCCTCCGTCAACGGCGTCATCAGACGCTCCTTCCCGTACACAAAATCACCCCGCTCGTAGGACGCAATCTCGTACTGCTTACCCAACACAATCGCCTCCTCCGGACAGGCTTCCTCGCAGTAACCGCAAAAGATGCAACGCAGCATATGGATCTTGTATGTCTTCGCGTACCGCTCACCCTTGGAGTGGCGTTCCTGCTCAGTGTTCTCGGCCGCCTCGACATAGATCGCGTCTGCCGGACAGGCCACCGCGCACAGTTCGCAGCCCACGCACCGCTCCATCCCGTCGTCGCCAACCACCAGCATGTGCAGACCCCGGTAGCGAGCCGCGAGTGGAAGCCGCTCCTCCGGATAGGAAACCGTCACCGGCTTTCGGAAGATATGTTTGAACGTCGTCGCCATCCCTTTGACAATCCCGCTAATCATCGTCGCCACCTTGAACGCGCCGCACGCGACTTTCCTACGCTACCTTTTTCCAGGGAAGATGGAAGAGGCCCTGCTTACTCGGCCGCTCCTTGGCAATCTTTTCCTGCAGCAGCATGATCCCGTGGATCAACTGCTCAGGTCTTGGCGGACAGCCAGGCACGTAGACATCGACCGGCACAATCTGGTCTACACCCTGGACGATGGTATAGGTATTGAAGATGCCGCCACAGGACGCACATGCACCCATAGCGATCACCCACTTCGGTTCCGGCATCTGATCGTAGATCCTTCTGAGGACCGGCGCCATCTTGCGGCTCACGCGGCCGGCCACAATCATCAGGTCGGACTGACGCGGCGATCCACGAAAGACCTCGGCCCCGAATCGCGCCAGATCGAAACGTGACGCCCCTGTTGCCATCATCTCAATCGCGCAGCAAGCGAGTCCGAAGCTCGCCGGCCAGATCGATGACTTCCTCGCCCAATTGACCAGACTGTCCAGGGTTGTCAGGAGGAGGCCCCGCTCAAATTCCTGCTCCTCCTCCTTCGTAGACGGAGTGTCGATATCTGTATCTGTCAACTGAAGCATATACTATCCCCTCAAGACATTTCGGTGAGGAGTTTAGACTGAAGACTGAAGCCCGAAAGGGAACTCCACAACTTATAGTCTTCAGCCTTCAGCCTCTCCACCTGTCTTTCTACGCTCCCTTTTAGCATGCGCGGAGTCCCCCTTTGACGTCGATCCCGTCCAGCGCCATCTCATACAGCGGTGAAAGCGCTCGCAGGCGGGTCGCACTCTCTATCACACGCGCGGCGACGTAGTCCGTCTCTTCCTCAGTGTTCGACCGGCCGAGCCCGAAACGGATGCTCGCATGCGCCAGCTCCGCGTTGAGGCCGATCGCCAGCAGGACGTACGAGGGCTCAACCGTCGCGCTGGTGCAGGCCGAACCGGAAGAGACCGCGATCCCTTTCAGCGCCATCAGCAATGACTCGCCTTCGACAAACTCAAAGGAGACATTCAGGTTGCCGGGTAGGCGCTCGGTGGGGTGACCGTTGAGGCGCAGATAGTCCAACCCGGACCATAGCGCATCCCGCAACCGCTCGCGAAGCGCGAGCAGCCGCGCGGGCTCAGTCTGAAGCTCGCGTTCGGCGAGCGCACACGCTGCGCCGAAACCGACGCATCCGGGAACATTGAGCGTTCCGGAACGACGCCCCTTTTCGTGGCCTCCGCCATCCATCTGCGGGACCAGTGTGACGCGAGGCTTAGTCATCCGCACGTAGAGCGCACCCATTCCCTTCGGACCGTAACATTTATGGGCCGACGCCGATAAGAGATCGACCTGCCAGTCGTCTACCGCCAGTGGGAGCTTGCCCACGTACTGAGCGGCATCGGTATGGAATAAGATGCCATGACGTTTCGCGATCCGGCCGATCTCGGCAATCGGTTGCAGCGTTCCGATTTCGTTGTTGGCCGCCATGATGGAAATAAGAATCGTGTCTTTCCTGATTGCGCGCTCGACGTCGGTCGGATCGACCCGTCCGCTGTTATCTACGGGAAGGCGGGTGACCTCGCAGCCCTCTCGCTCCAACCGCCTGCAGGTGTCGAGGACAGCGTGATGCTCGATCTGCGAGGTAATGAGGTGCCGACCCTTCTCCCGATAGGCGGCGGCCACCCCTTTGATCGCGAGGTTATTCGCCTCCGTGGCGCCGCTCGTCCATACGATCTCTGCCGCCTTACAGCCAAGCAGGTGCGCGACCTGCGCGCGGGCCTGCTCCACTGCCTCCTCCGCCACCCAGCCAAACGAGTGGCTCCGAGAGGCCGGGTTGCCGAACCGCTCACAGAAGTACGGGCGCATCGCCTCGAAGACCTCGTGGGTAACGGGCGTCGTCGCCATATGATCCATGTAGATGGGAAGCGTCACGGTCATGTGCGTCGATTGTGTTTTTGCGCCTGTTGCGTCTATTGCGATAATGACGTCCCTGGGACCCGTCGGCCATGAGGACATGAATAATAGCCTGACGTTTCGCTCGATCGTCGTGACTGCTCAATGCTATCTATGGTAAGCATACTATTATGCACCGGTGAATTCAACGTTGATCTCGCCATCCTCGCCTGCTTCCGGCCTCATGCTCCACACTTCTTGAATCTCAAGGCGTCGGCCATTGCCACATGCCTCGCACAGCAGACAATCGACTCCCCGCACCCGCCTGACTGAACATGAGCGCCCACATGCTCATCATGATCCATCCGTTACCATCGGCCCTTGACGGCGTCCGCCTCACAGCAGGGTGTCCGATTCCGTCCGAACGGGCACGCTTCTCAGCCGTCGTCGACTCAGCGCCATCTCCAACCAGTACGTCGCCAGGCCGACCGCCGTCCAGAATATCTGGTTCAGTCGCAGGATCATTGAAAATGCGACGCCCTCAGCAAACGTAAAGCCGATCGTCCTTTCGAAGATCAGCGCGCGTGTCAGCTCCTGTGTGCCGAGCCCGGCCGGCACCATGAAGATGACGCAGTCGAACCAGCTACCGAAGAACCAGATCGTCGATGCCTTCGCCCAGTCGTTCACACCGAAGACACACCAGAGGAAAAGCCCGGCCTGTGCGATCCCCGTCGTGAACCCAAGGGCGTGCCAGAACATCGCCAGGAGCAGTTCCTTCCTCTGCGTTTCATAGTGACTGCGCAGCCGGCCGTCCATCTCAGACAGGTTCGTTTCGACCCACTCGCGCGCTTGCCGCCCGGCAACAGCCCCTACGACGCGGCCGAGAAAGTCGCCGAACCGCCCCTGCCGCTGGAAGATCAGAAAACCGATAAAGCCGCCCCACATGAGCGCGCTCGCGGCCCAGAACGTGAGCTTCACGCCAAGGTCGATCGGCGTCCAGGCCAGGACCACCGCCGATCCCAGAAAGGCCAGCCCAAACTGCACGATACTGTACGTGAACTTGTCGATGATCACCACTCTCGCCGCTTCGCTGCGCGGGACATGCTTTTCCAGGAGCATGGCCTTCACCACCTCGCCGCCGAATCCGGAGGTCGGCGTGATGAAGTTGTAGGCCGCGGCGGTACAGCGCGCATACAGCAGATTAACCAGCGGTACCTTCGGGCTCTCCCGGCTGAAGCAGTAGCGTGTCGCCATCGCGCGCATGACGTCGCCCACTCCCTCCAGGGCTATGAAGAGGCCGAGTCCGAAGCCGAAACGCACGACGCCCCCCCACAGATCCCGCGGCCCTGCCTGGTAGAGCAGATAGCTGAAGAGCACCACACCGATGAGCGGTACGATGGCGTGGAGGATCCGAAGACCGCGCCTGCCCGTATTCTGGCTCATTAGTGTTCGGTAAGCTGGCAGCAGCGGTTGCAGATTGGCAGAAGCCCACCTTGTTCGGACAGCATCCGCCGAAAGGTCTGGTATCTGTCGCCGAACCAGATATCGAGAAACGGCTGCTCGTTGACGTTCCCCATCGAGAGCGGCTCATCCGCGAAGAGGTTGCACGGGTAGACCTGACCGTCAACGTCGATCGTCGGCTCAAGGTAAGGCACCGGGCAGTGCGTGCGCCCGAGGTTCCAATTATAGTTCGTGTAGAGCTTCGGAATCTCCGCCAATGGGATCGACGGGAGGTGGTGAACGAAGAAGTCGTAATCCTTGGTCTTGAGTCGGCGAATCGTCTGCTCGATCTCCTTCGCCTCCTCCTCGAAATCGCGATAGTCCTCAACGAACCCCTTCCAGCTCGTAAGGCCGTTCACACCGAAGTACTGTGCGACAATCTTGTTATAGGCTTCGCCCGTGGCCGTGGACATCCAGATCGGGTTCGACTTGATGGTGAGCACGTCCAACAGCCCTTTTCCGGCCAGCTCCTCGCAGAGCTTGTACAGTGACAGGCACCTGTTGTGGCGTGTCATGGTGAAGCTCACTTGCACGAGCGGCGTATGCCGATTGCGGCGCTCGCGCTCCGCAATGATCGCCTGCAGCCCCTCCATGGTCCTGTCGTACGCCCACTCCGCTTGGCGCACAAAATTGTGCGCCTGCTCATCGCCGTCGACCGACACATGGATCGCATCGATCCCCGCATCGACTAATTCTCCCGCATACTTCTTCAAAAGCGTACCGTTGGTAACGGGCTTCACGAAGAGACGATGGCGCTTGAGCATCTGGAAGAGCTCGATGATCTGTGGATAGAGAAAGGTCTCGCCTCCCTCTATGTCGACGTACCTGAGGCCGTGCGGCGCGAGCTCCTTCACAACCCCCTCGATCACGTCGAGCTTAAGTGTGCGCTGGAGCTTGGCGGTATCATAACTGAAGTAGGTTCCTGTGTCGCCCCATTGGCCGCACATCTTACAGCGGAGGTTACAGCCGTAGATGATGCGCAGGTCGAGCTTGACAGGATAGAAGGTGCCTTGTGCGGGAAGGTCATTGTGCGCGAGCCGTTTGGCAGTCTCGTTGTAGGCGCTCCTTCGCAGGACAAAGTAGTAGTAGCGCGGGTTTTCGACGACGCCCTGGAGGAGGCGCCAATACAGGCCGACTCTTGACATGATCTCCTCTCCCATACTGCATCATCTACGACACTGCGCGTCTGGCGCATAAGGCAATCATGGTGCTATGCGAGGGTCCTTGAGCCCCACAGGGAAACCCGCCTTCGCCGAATGGGGTTTCAACGCTCGCGGCGCGCCATGGTCGACGCCAACCGGACCCGACACGTCAATCGTTGATCTGATAGCCCCGTGTTTCCTGCCTCATGCCCCGAACTTCTTGAATCTCAGCGCGTTGGCGATAGCCAGAGGGATAAGATCGACTGCTCGTATTGTGCCCAAGGGTCCCTGAACGCACGCTCGCTCCGTAAATCTGCTGATCCCGCTCGAACGCGACCATCGCGACCAGAGCAGAAAGGGAACCGGATGCCAGCTATGGCTTTTCAGGACAGCCGGCGTCGAATGGTCGCCGGTCACGATGAAGACATCAGGGCGCAACGCCAGAAAATCAGGGATTCGTCGATCCACCTCTTCCAGCGCCGCAACTTTCGCATCAAAGTCGCCGTCCTCACCAGCCCGATCGGTCCCCTTAAAATGGACATAGAAGAAATCGTACTGATCGTAGTTGGCCGCCACGGTTCGGAGTTCCTCATTCAGGTCGGCGCAGAAGGGTAACGCCTCCATCCCAACCAGTTTGGCGAGACCGCGGTACATCGGATAACAGGTAATCGCGACCGCACGCAACTGCAGCAGTTCCGGAAACGCCGGCAGCGTTGGCGGCAATGCAAAGCCCCTCAGCAAGATCATATTGGCCGGATGCTCTGCCTTGAGGATTCCGCGGGCCTGTTCCACGAATTGATTCACCAGCGCGGCCGTCCGTTCCGCTGCTGAACCGACACCATTGACAGCAAGCGGTCGCTCGCCTATAGCCTGGGGATCGGAATCAGAGAGGGCATCGGAAAGCCCCTCCCCCCGGAATACAACCACGAACCGATGTTCCTTCACGGGCCGGACAATCACCTCCACCCCTTCTATCCGGATCTGATCGAGCCGACTGCACAGGCGCCGGCAGGTCTCGGTCGTAATTCGACCGGCGCGCCGATCGGTAATCCTCCCCTCTTCATCGAGTGTGCAGAAGTTGCCCCGACTCGCCACATCGCCAGGACGAAGGTCCAGGTCGATGCCGCAGGCCTCAAGCACCCCCCGTCCGATCTGATACATCAACGGATCATAGCCGAAGAGGGCAAGATGCCCCGGCCCGCTCCCGGGGATAATCCCCGGGCCAACCATATCGATCAGGCCGCACAGGGAACGAGCGGCAAGCGCATCAAGGTTGGGGAGCGTCGCGATCTCCATTTCACTTTGGCCATCCGCCTCTCTCGGCAGACCCCCCAACCCGTCAGCAACAAACAGCACAATCTTCGAGGATGAAGGAATGACCAGTTGCTTGAGAAGCGTCAGATCCATGCGGGTATCGCCTCCAGACAGTACGGCCCGGAACAGGCGCCGAGGACAACCTGATGGGTGGTCAAAACAGGAGGACCTCCACAACTTCTCCCTTTTCGAGGAGGTCCACATTGGCAGGAATCTCGATATAGCCTTCTGCGTCAGCCATCGAGGTAATGGCGCCCGACTCTTTGAAGACCGGAACCACCTCCCCGCCATCGAGGCGGACAGGCAGGTATTGATGCCGCCCGATGGTCGAGGTGTATCGACGGACCATCGGCGCCTTCAATGAGGCGAGCGCTCGCTCGCCAAGCCTTGACATCTTCCTGAGCGCGGGCGCCAGAATCCCATATCCGTTGGTCAGACAGGACGTGGGATAGCCCGGCATCCCGATCAACAGATGGCCTTCCACGACACCGCACAGGGTCGGTTTCCCGGGCTTGACGGCAATGCCGTGAAACTTGATCTCCCCCATCCGCTCCACCGCCTCGACCATCATGTCCCGCTCGCCGACAGAGCTGCCTCCCGATAGGACGATGAGGTCGTACGTCAGGGCCTCCCGGATCGTCGAGATCGCCGCTTCCAACGTATCTTTCATAATCGGGAAAATCTGCGGAAGACCGCCGTTCTCGCTGATGAGCGCAGAGAGGGTATAGGAGTTGATGTCATAGATCCTTCCGGGACTGAGCGCCTCTCCGGGCATAAGAATTTCATTGCCGGAAGGAATGACAGCAACCGCAGGCTTCTGATACACCGTGACCTTTTGGAACCCGAGGGCGGCCAGCACGCCGATCTTGCTCGGATCCAGACGCATCCCGCGCTGAAGGACACAGCTTCCCGACTTGATGTCCTCACCCATCGGCGAGGCATGTTGTTGCGGATAGACAGGCTTGTACACCATGACGTTGGTCCTGTCCAGCTCGGTATCTTCCACCATCACAACGGCATCGGCGCCATCGGGCATCGGGGCGCCAGTCGCCACCTGGATGCAGGCGGCAGGGCGGACGCTGAGGCGAGCCGACTCTCCGGCGTGAATCACCTCGATCAGCTCCAGAATCCTCGGTGAAAAGTTGCCCGCGCCGAAGGTATCCTCTGCCCTGACGGCATAACCGTCCATGGCCGCCCGAGCAAAAGGCGGCACATCCATCGACGCGCAGACCTCTTCAGCCAGAACCCGGCCCACCGCCTCAAGCAGCGTCACCTGCTCAGTCCGCTCTATCGGCCGGGCGGCGTCCATGACGATGCGCATCCCCGCCTCCAGGTCGAGGAGCGCCTTCATCGGTTTCATTACCATGGTCTTCCTCACAAATAGCCGTCGCCGCTAACAGCAGGTGTTTAGGCTGAAGAGTGAAGGCTGAAGCATCCTAAAAACTTTCAGTCTATCTACCTTCAGCCTCTTCGACCCGATTCTGATAGCTGGAGGCCGATCGCTCACCTTCTTACCCGTGGTTTTCCAGGTACCTCTCGACGTCCAGGGCGGCCATACATCCCGATCCGGCTGCCGTAATGGCCTGCTTGTAGACGTGGTCCTGCACATCGCCCGCAGCATAGACGCCAGGAACGCTGGTCAACGTCCCGTTGTGCGTGACGATATAGCCTCGCTCGTCCATCTCCAACTGCCCCGCGAACAGCTTCGTATTGGGGGAATGCCCGATGGCAACGAATACCCCATCGCAGGCGAGCGTCTCCAGCGACGTCGAACCATCAACGCGGGTGGCGATTCCGGTCACTTTCCCCTGCGACACATCAAGGATGTCTGCAACCGTCCGGTTCCACAAGATCTCAATCTTCGGATTCGCAAAGATCCGCTCCTGCATGATCTTCGAGGCGCGCAGCTTGTCCCGTCGATGAATCAGCGTCACCTTCGCCGCGAATTTTGTCAGGAACAGCGCCTCCTCAACAGCCGAGTCGCCCCCGCCCACAATCGCCACCTTCTGATCCCTGAAAAAGAACCCATCACAGGTCGCGCAGGTCGACACCCCATGGCCCAGCAGTTTTCGCTCCGACTCAAGCCCGAGCATATTCGCCGACGCGCCGGTCGCAACGATCAGCGCCTTGGTCTTATGCACGTCATTGTCAACCGTCAGGGTGAAGGGGTTTCTGCTCACATCGGCGGCTGTGGCATCTCCCTTCACAAACCTCGCGCCGAATCGCTCCGCCTGCTGCCGCATCCGGGAGATCAGCTCCGGTCCCATGAGCCCATCCGAGAATCCCGGATAGTTCTCCACCAGCGTCGTCAGGACCAACTGCCCGCCGGTCTCGTTTCCTTCGATGACCAGGGGATGCAGATTGGCTCTGGCGGTATACAAGGCCGCAGTCAGCCCCGCCGGACCTGAGCCGAGAATGATCACCTCTTCTGTAGGAGTACCCATATCAGGAAGAGGGCGCCGCAGCGACCGCCTCTACCTTCTCGGGCTCCGGCTCGGGAGTAGGCGCCGGCGGCTTTTCTGGAGTCATTGGAGAGGGGTAGTAACGATCTGCCGTCAGGGCCTTGATATCGAAGACCAGGTCGCTGCGCACAGGGGCGCTCAGTTCGCCGATCCGGGTCCACATCGTAATGGCGTCGAAGGGGCAGACCTCGACGCACAGGTTACAGTACATGCAGAGGTTGTGGTCGATTTGGAAGGCGGACGGGTGGCGGCTCTTGCCCTTACCGGTCCCCGTAAGCTCGATGCAGCGGGTGGGGCAGATCCGAGCGCAGGCCTCACAGGCAGTACACTTGAGCTGTCCCGTCGTCTCGTCGATCGTGAGTACGTGGCGGTTCAGCGCCCGTAACGGCTGTGTCCGATGCTCATCGGGATACTGGACAGTAATCGCGCGGGTGAAAAGGTACCGGAGCGTCACCTTCATCGAACGAAGGATACTGACGCTTCCGCCGAACAGATCTGAAAAATAGCGTCCCATAGCGTTCCCCCTTAAGCCGCCACCAGGGGCTCGGGCAAGGTAGGCCGGCCGCCTGGTTTCGCGCGCTCGCCGCGCATGATCTGATCCTGCAGGGTCAGGATGCCGAAGATGAGCGCCTCAGGAGTAGGCGGACAGCCTGGGACATAGACGTCGACCGGAACCAGCAGGTCCACCCCCTTGACGACATGATAGGCGTCGTAGTAGAAGGGGCCGCCGGAGATGGCACAAGCGCCCATGGCAATCACCCACTTGGGGTCGGGCATTTGCTCGTACAGCGTCTTGATGCGAGGCGCCATTTTCTCGGTGACGGTCCCGGCCACGATCATCACATCGGACTGGCGCGGCGACGGGCGAAAGACCCCCGCCCCCAAACGGTCAAGGTCGAAGCGGGAGGCCCCGGCAGCCATCATCTCAATTGCGCAGCAGGCCAGGCCGAAGGTCATCGGCCAGGGGGAGGATTTGCGAGCCCAGTTAAAGAGCCACTCGACCGTTGTCGTAATGACGTTCGGCTCGATCTGTTTGTTGTCGAACAACCCCATCAGTGATCTCCTTTATACATCAGCGTTCAGCCGTCAGCTATCAGCATTCAGCAGGTCCAGATCGGGTTCTTTCCCCGTATCTCGCTGAACGCTGTCGGCTGATAGCTGATAGCTTCTTCACAGTCGCTATTGTGCCGCCGCTGTTTCCACCAACGGCGTTCCCAACTCGCCAATACTCTCGTACGTCACGCCTGCACATGCCGAAACCGAGCGGGCGAGCTCTTGCCATACCGCTTCTGCATTCCCTTCCGTCAGGGGAAGTTCCATTCGGTTTGCAAGGCGCTGAAGGAACTCGACGAGCGGAATCGCGCGACCGAACGGTTCCAGCGCCGGTTGGAGCCGCTGAACCCGTCCCGCGAAATTTGTAAACGTCCCTTCCTTTTCAAAAAAGCTGAGTCCCGGTAGAACAACATGCGCCAGTTTTGCCGTCGCTGTCAAGAACAAATCGTGAGTGACCAGCAGATCCAGTTTTTTCAGTGAGTTCGCGACGGGGAGCTCTCCGGATAGCGCGGCCACCAAATCCTCTTCAAAGACGAGTAAGGCCGCCAGCCGCCCCTCGCCTGCAGCGCTCAGCATCTCTCTGGTCCCCATGCCTTGACTCTTTGGAAGCAATCCCAGCGTGCGCATTCCGACCGAGTTCGGATACTTGTCGGTCCGTCGAAGCAGATGATCTTCTGGCGCGTCACCGCCCGGCTCCTGAGATCGCGCTACCCGGTAATCGATGTTGGGAATGCCGAGTCTTTCTCCAAACAGTTGTCGAACGAGAAACGCCTCCTCGTTGGTCAGCCGTGCCGATGCGATTACGCCGATCGCCTCCGCTCCCTTCTCGCCGAGGATCCGGCTGAGGTCCTCGGCAATACGGTCGATCGCCTCGTCCCAGCTTGCCGGCTGCAACTCGCCGTGACGCTGCATGAACGGCGTACCGATCCGTCCCGGGTCCTGAGCGAAATGAAACTCGAAGCGGCCTTCATCGCAGATCCAGTGGCCGTTGACCTCATTATTGACTCGGGGGCGGATGCGGAGAATCTGCGCGCCCGATTCCTTATGGCGGACATCAGCCGTAATATTGCATCCGGCGCTGCACAGTCCGCAGATCGTCGGAACCTGTGTGATCAGATCCCACGGCCTTGCGGCGAAGCGATAGTCGCGGCTCGTCAATGCGCCCACCGGACAGAGATCGATCACGTTCCCCGAGTATCTGTTATCGAGGCTCCGGCCCGGGAAGAGACCGATCTCGGATCGGTCGCCTCGACCGAACACACCCAGCTCCGACGTGCCCGTCACATCCTGGCAAAACCGGACACAGCGCGTGCACAGAATACATCGCTCCGCGTCGAAGATAATGAAAGGACCGATCGGTTGATGCTTGATCCGCTGGATCTTCGGTTCGATAAAGCGGCTTTCGCCGGGGCCGTATCTGAGCGTGTAGTTCTGAAGCGGGCACTCTCCGCCCTTGTCGCAGACAGGGCAATCGAGCGGGTGATTCAGCAGCAGAAACTCAAGCACCGCGTTCCTGGCCTTCTTCACCCGGTCTGAGGCCGTCAATACCTCCATCCCATCCGCAACCGGGGTGGCACATGAGATCACCAGCTTCGGCGTCCCCTGCACCTCCACCTGGCACATCCGACAACTGCCTACTACGCGCAGCTTCGGATGATAGCAAAAATGCGGAATCTCGCTCCCGGTCTGCAGAACCGCCTCAAGAATCGACGTCCCGGCGGGAACCTGTACCGGTTTACTATCAACAATCAGCTCAACCACGCAACACTCCAGGGGGCCGAGCCTCACCACGGCTCACAATAATACCAGCCGGACAAGCAATCAGCCGTCTGCGGTGAAACCTATCGAAGGTCGGCGGCTGAACGCTGACCGCTAAATACTACTTACTAATTAAACTATAAAAGAGCCCCTAGATGCTGTCAACTGCAAAGCGGCCAATTCTACACGCCTCGCGCGCCGTCTGGATCGTGGCTTTCACCTTGACTTCGCGTTCAACCGAAGCTATCGTTAAAATGGTACCAATGGGGAGTGGAAATAAGGATGGCATGACGTGTCAGCGCACTCCTGTATCACGATTGGGAGGCTAAGCATTATGGGTATTGCGGCAAGCGAATTTGAGGACGCGTACGAGGACGTTGAGGCGGACGAGGACACCGAGAAGATATCCTGCACAATCCTGACCGAGCCGATTCGAGGATTGGAATTTCGGGAGCCGATTTGTGTCCAGTCTGATACCGCCGTGCGGGACGCGGCTACGGCGATGAACGACGCTCGTGTCGGCTGTGTACTCGTGATGGAGGGCGACCGGCTTATCGGAATCTTCACTGAGCGGGACATCCTGAAGAAGGTGGTGGGGCGGCTCGACCTGGACAGTCCTATCGGGCAAGCCATGACGCCCAATCCGGAGACCGTGGGGATGGATGACGGCATCGCCTACGCCCTCAACAAGATGCACGTTGGCGGCTACCGTCATATCCCGGTCCTCGACAGACAGGGCCGCCCGGTGGGCGTCGTGTCGATACGGGACGTCGTCAGGTTCATCGTCTCTCTGTTCCCCTCCGCGGTACTGAATGTGCCGCCCGAACCCAGCCTCGCGGCGCGAGAACTTGATGGCGGCTAGCAAACAGTTAGACCCTATCCACGATGAAAGGATCTCGATGAGCGATAACGAGAGCACGCAGTCTGCGCCTGAGGCCCGGTCCCGACCGATGAGCGAGTTGGAGACGGTCGTCGTTCGGTTTGCCGGCGATTCAGGCGATGGGATGCAACTGACCGGAACGGAATTTACCAAAAGCGTTGCGCTGGAAGGGAGTGACTTGGCGACATTCCCGGATTACCCGGCCGAGATTCGGGCGCCGGCAGGAACGCTGGCCGGCGTATCGGCCTACCAGATTCACTTCTCGAACCAGGAGGTTTATACCCCGGGTGATCAACCCGACGTCCTGGTGGTCATGAATCCGGCCGCCTTGCGGATCAACCTGCCGGACCTGCCGCGCGGCGGGATCATCATCGCGAATGTCGGGACGTTCACTCAGTCGAACCTTGAGAAGGCGGGATATAGGTCGAATCCGCTGGAAGACGGCAGCCTATCCGGTTATCAGGTGTTTGCCATCGACATCTCCAAGCAGGTCGCGCTCGCCCTGGACGGGATGGGGCTGACAGCCAAAGAGGTCGGACGCTGTAAAAACTTCTACGCCCTCGGCCTCATGTTCTGGTTGTACAACCATCCGATGGAGCGCGAGGAGAAGAGCATCCGGGCCAAGTTCCAGAAAAATCCGAAGCTTGCCGAGGCCAACATCAAGGCGTTTCGGGCCGGCTACTATTACGGCGAGACCGCCGAGCTGTTTCCGACCCGCTACGTCGTGCCCCCTGCCGTCATCGCGCCGGGCACCTATCGCCACATTACCGGTAACGAGGCCACGGCGATCGGCCTCATCACCGCGGCGCAGCTCGCATCGTTGCCGCTCTTTTGCGGAAGCTACCCGATCACGCCGGCCTCCGATATCCTGCACACCCTGGCCATGTATCCGCACTACGATGTGATCACATTTCAGGCTGAGGATGAGATCGCGGCGATGACCGCGACGATCGGGGCGGCGTACGCGGGCGCGCTCGGGGTGACCACGACCTCCGGTCCTGGCATGGCGCTCAAGACCGAAGCGATCGGCCTGGCCGTCATGGCCGAGTTGCCGTTGGTTATCGTGAACGTCCAGCGCGGCGGACCGTCCACCGGCCTGCCGACCAAGACCGAACAGGCCGACCTCTTCCAGGCGGTCTTCGGGCGGAACGGCGAGTGTCCCGCCGTCGTGATCGCGCCGGCAACGCCCGGCGATTGCTTCCGGATGGCCATTGAGGCCGCCCGGATCGCCATACGCCACATGTGTACAGTGATCTATCTGTCGGACGGCTTCCTGGCCAACGGCGCCGAACCCTGGAAGCTCCCGGAGGTCGCATCGCTTCAGAAGATCCCGGTCACGTTCAGGACCGACCCTGAGGGATTTTACCCCTATCTGCGCGATCCTGAGACCCTGGCACGCCCGTGGGTCATTCCGGGAACACCGGGGATGGAACACCGCATCGGCGGTCTTGAGAAAGAGGATGTGATCGGGAACGTCTCGTACGAAGCGAAGAACCATGAGAAGATGGTTCGGATACGGGCCGAAAAGATTGCGCGCGTCGTCCATGAGATCCCGGACGCAACGGTCTATGGCGATCCATCCGGCGATCTGCTCATCGTCGGATGGGGCTCAACCTACGGGGCAATCATGCAGGCGGTCAAGAGTCTCCGTCGGCGCGGCCACCGTGTGTCGGCGCTCCATCTGCGTTACCTGAACCCGATGCCGGCCAACGTCGGCCGTCTGCTGTCCAACTTCCAACGCGTGCTGGTCGCGGAGATGAACCTTGGACAGTTGCTGATGATGCTCCGGGCGCAGTACCTGGTTGACGCGGTGGGGTTCCATAAGGTCCAGGGCAGGCCGTTCAAGGTCTCCGAAATCGTGATCAAGGCGGAAGAACTCTTGGGCGCGCGTGAACAGACTGAGCTCTGTACGCACGCAGAGGTGGTATAACCATGGCTCAATGCGGTCTTGAACAGCCCACTAAACTCACACGCAAGGACTTCATCTCGGATCAGGATGTCCGTTGGTGCCCAGGCTGCGGCGACTATGCGATCCTGGCCAGCATACAGCGGGTGATGCCGGAACTTGGCGTTCCGCGCGAAAAGATTGTCTTCGTCTCCGGGATCGGTTGCTCCTCACGATTCCCGTACTACATGAACACCTACGGGTTTCACTCGATCCACGGTCGGGCGCCGGCAGTGGCCACCGGCATCAAGCTCACGCGCCCCGACCTGATGGTCTGGGTTGTGACCGGTGACGGCGATGGTCTGTCAATCGGCGGCAACCACCTGATTCATACCATGCGACGCAATATCGATCTGAAGATCCTCCTCTTCAACAACCGGATTTACGGCCTCACCAAGGGCCAGACCTCGCCGACCAGTGAGCAGGGCATGAAGACCAAATCGACGCCGTTTGGGGCGCTCGACCGTCCCTTTAATCCGCTTTCGGTAGCGATCGGATCGTCCGCAACGTTCGTCGCGCGATCAATCGATATCGACAGTCCGCATCTGCAATACGTGCTGCGCCGCGCCGCCGAGCACAAAGGCACGGCCTTCGTGGAGCTGTACCAGAACTGCAACGTATTCAACGACGGGACATGGGAATCGGTCACCGATAAGGATGTACGGAGCGATCGACTGTTGGTCCTGGAACACGGCAAACCGTTGGTATTCGGGAAAGAGCGGAAGAAGGGGATCCGGATGCGTCCCGATATGTCCCCGGAGGTTGTCGAGATTGACGGGAATACCTCGGGGCTCCTGGTCCATGACGAGAGGCGAAAAGACGAAGGCTACCACTTCATGCTGTCGCGGCTTGCGAGCCCGGAATTCCCGGAGCCGATCGGCGTGCTGCGCGCCGTCCGCGAGCCGACCTATGAGGAGTTGATGGCCGAGCAAGCCCAGACGGTCATCCAGCGGCAGAGCAAGGGCAACATCGAGAAGCTCCTGCACACCGGCGAAACCTGGGTGGTCTCGTAAGCGATCAGCGATCAGCCGTTAGGTAGAGGCTACCGACTGCTCGTACATACAGTGGAAGCATCCGTACGCTTATAAAGGGGGGTCGGCGTGAAGCAGATAGAGCCGCAGGTCTTTCTCCTAGCCAGACCGACAATCGATGCCGAGGGGCTCGCCGCTTACCTGCAGGCCGTAGGCGCCCCCGGGTGGACAACCGATTCGCCCTCAGCGGCTGAGCAACTGATTGAGGTGGCGGGGCGCGCCTGCTATCGCTCGTTCGAACCGGGCCTCAATCCTAACGTTACCAAGGTCCGGGAGGGAAGCCAAGCTTACCTGCAGAATATCCTGAATGTCAAGCATGGCAGCGTCCTGGAGCACGCCAACTGGACCTTCGCATTCTTCCATGTCAGCCGGGTCCTGACCCACGAGCTGGTGCGACACCGCGCCGGGACCGCCATCAGCCAGGAAAGTCTGCGCTTCGTGCGTCTGACCGATATCCCGATGTGGCTCCCGCCGGAGATCCGCGATCATCCGGAGGCGCGCGCGATCTTCGAGGAGGCGGTCGTCAACGGCGAGAAGGCGCAAGAGCGACTGGCTGAGGTCTTGAAGATCGACGGGCGGCCGTTTCACGAGAAGAAGGTGCTCACCTCCGCGATGCGCCGGATCGCCCCCGATGGGATAGCGACGACCCTCATCTGGACCGCGAACGCCAGGACGCTCCGGTGGGTGATCGAGGCGAGAACGGCACCGGGTGCGGAGGTAGAAATTCGAAGCGTCTTCGGGAAGGTAGCCGAAATCATGATGAAGGAGGCTCCTACCCTCTTCGGGGATTTCACGGCAATCCCCTTACCCGACGGCACCTGTCAGTGGCAGCCAGAACATAGCAAGGTGTAATACCGGCTAAGCGATCAGCTTTCAGCAGTCAGCTATCAGCTCTTCCGATACGCCTCCTGTTTTATCTGAGGCTGACGGCTGAACGCTGACCGCTGAACACCATTACTCTTCGACGACGATTCCTAACGCCTTCAAGAAAGACTCGACTTGGGCTTTCTTAATCTTTGTTGAGCCGCCGCGCCCCCAAAACTTCACGTGAAAGAGATCGGCGTCATCGAGCTGGGCGCCCGCAAAGTTGGTACCCGCGACGTTCGCGTCCCGGAGGTTGGCTTTCCTCAGGTTGGCGCCGGTCAGGTTCGCATCCCGGAGGTTAGCGCCCTGGAGGTTGGCCTCCTGTAAATCAGCATCTCGAAGATCGGCGCCGCCGAGGATGGCGCCCGCGAGATCGGCCTCCCGAAGATAGGCGTTCTTCAAGTCGGCATTCATCAGGGGAGATTCCTTCCTGACCGCCTCCACCACAGCATCACGAACCGACTCTTTCCCTGATTCGTACACAATCTTGTCGCTGTTATACCAAGACACAATTCTCATAATAGCTGCCTATTGCTCCTGATATTGTGACGGCTTATGCGTCTTTTCTCGAACTCTCGCAGCCTCTGCGCTGCGCCTCCGTACCCAACCGCAAAACGAACAGTCGATGAACCAACGTTAATATAATTGCGCTCAGCGAGGTGTCAAGAAAAAAATGCGGCCCCGGAATAAGATTTCGATAATGGTCCCGGCTAACGTATAAGTGGGATGATGGACCCTATCAATAAACGTGGTGTATGCCACACTCATTTCGCTTGACCATCGGCGGCCGACACCCTCACAATAAAACTCTAGATGTGGAAGCAGGTGTTCCTTCACAGAGGTAAGGATACGCAACATGAAGCTCGTGGATCTGCAGGTCTTTACTCTTGACGAAACCACCCTCATCTCGACGGCAAATCGGGGCATTCCAACCAGGAGGAGAAAGATGGGCGTGAACGGTCATACAAAAGCTAGGGCTGGACTTGTAATGGGACTTCTGGCGGCATTGAACTGGCAGGCCGCGCCGGCTCAGGCATCGCCCACGCTTTCCCTCTCTGCCACTACCCATTCCAACGTCGCCACTGAGGCCAGCCTGCGGGCGGCATACGGTACGTTACCGATCTCTTTCGAGGCCAACCATGGTCAGGCCGACCCCCGGGTGAAGTTTTTAGCTCGTGGTCACGGCTACAGCATATTCCTGACTGACACCAAGGCGATACTGGCCTTACGCCAGCCGAAGCGGCGAGGCCCTCAGCACGGCTCCACGATTCTACAAATGGAACTTATGGGTAGCAGCGCCGAGCGCCAAGTAGCGGGGATCGACGAACTGGTCGGTAGAGTCCACTACCTTCACGGCAATGACCCCACCATGTGGCGAACCGATATCCCAACCTACGCGAAGGTGTATAACTACAGCGTGTACCCAGGTATCGACCTCGTTTATTACGGTAATCAGCGTGAACTGGAGTACGACTTTCTCATCGCGCCCGGAGCCGATCCAACAGTCATCACGCTGCGCTTTGAGGGAGCGAAGCGCCTCGAGGTGGACACCCGTGGCGACTTGGTCCTGCGCATGGCACGGGGATCCATCCGCCTTCAGAAACCTGTCCTCTATCAGGAGATAGAAGGAACAAGACAGGTCGTCTCAGGCGGCTATGTCATCAAAGGCGCAGACCAGGTGAGTTTCCAGGTAGGCGCCTACAATAAAGGCGCACCGCTGGTGATCGACCCGGTGGTGGTTTATTCGGCGCTTCTGGGAGGAAGCGCCGATGAAATAGGCTTCGCCATTGCCGTAGATGCGGAAGGCCACGCCTACGTAGCGGGAAGGAGCGAGTCGTCCAATTTTCCGACATCCAAGGGCGCGTTTCATTCTAAGCCTGCCGGCGCTGCGGATGTGTTCGTGACGAAGCTTGCGCCCAACGGCGGCAGCCTCGTCTACTCGACCTTCCTGGGCGGGAATAGCGATGACTGGGGCCACGGTATCGCGGTGGATGCGGAAGGCCACGCCTACGTAACAGGCGGGACACACTCCGCCAAGTTCCCCACGAGCCCTGGAGCATTCGATACCTCCTCCAACGGCGACCGGGATGCCTTCGTGACGAAGCTCGCGCCCAACGGCGGCAGCCTCGTCTACTCTACCTTCCTGGGGGGGTCCGGTATGATTGGGGTTACGGTATTGCCGTAGACGGCGAGGGCCATGCGTACGTAACCGGAGAAACCCTCTCTCTCAACTTCCCCACGACTCCCGGAGCGTTCGATACGAAGCCTTACAGCGACAGAGATGTCTTCGTGACGAAGCTTGCGCCCAACGGCGGCAGCCTCGTCTACTCGACCTTCCTGGGCGGGAGCCGGTCCGATTGGGGCCACGCGATTACCGTGGATAACGAGGATCATGCGTACGTGACGGGGGGCACCCTTTCTGACGATTTCCCCACAACTCCTGGCGCGCGCGATACCTCACCTAAGGGCCACGGGGATGCCTTTGTGACGAAGCTGACACCAGACGGCGCGAGCCTCGTCTACTCGACCTTCCTGGGCGGAAATGAGTACGACATAGGCTTTGGCATCGCCATGGACGCCGACGGCCATGCCTATGTGACAGGCAGGACAAAGTCTCTCAACTTCCCCACAACACCAGGGGCAGTCGATACCTCCTACAACGGTTGGGGGGATGCCTTTGTGACGAAGCTCGCCCCCACGGGCTTTAGCCTCGTCTACTCGACCTTCCTGGGCGGCAATCAGCATGATTGGGGAGAAGCCATCACCATCGATAAGGAAGGTCATGCCTACGTAACTGGTGGCACCAAGTCGCCAGACTTCCCCACGACACCCGGCGCATTGGGCTCTGCGCTCAAGGGTGATGGAGACGCCTTCGTCACCAGGTATGAGTTGTAGCGCTGCAGATAGACTGCGTCTCGGGTGGGGCGAACGATGTTTCGCCCCTACGCCCCGATTCGCGTGGCCTCAGGGACCTCGACGAGCTGACCGGTCTTGACGTCGTAGATATAGCCATGGATGGGAATCGCACGTGGGACCAGCGGATGCGTCCTGATGCGGCGTATGTCCGCGCAGACACTCTCGACCTGGTCGGCGATGGTCAGCCAGTCGATAAACGCGCCTTCCGTTGATCCGGGACCTTGACCGGTATCATGCCATCCGTGGGCGTCGATAGCCGCGGTCGTAAGGCTCTTGGCCAGCAACCCGCGCATGATCTCGTCGGTAAAGGTCTCCATTCCGCAATCGGTGTGGTGGATGACAAACCATTCCCGAGTCCCGAGCAGTTTATAGGAAATGACCAGCGATCGGATCGCGTCGTCGCTGGCGCGTCCGCCCGCATTGCGGATGACATGGGCATCCCCTTCCGACAGCCCGGCGTATTTAGCCGGATCAAGTCGCGCATCCATACAGGTCAGGATGGCGAACCGTCGTCCCGGCGGCATCGCCAGCTTGGCCTTCTCCCCAAACTGTGTCGCATAGACCTTATTGGCGGCGAGGACCTCATCTCGAATCGCGCTCATTTTGCACCCTCCCGTGATTGTGGTTGAACGCCAGCAGTGTGGCACTGATGCTCAGATTTTGTCTACAGACGGTGGACGTGCTCTAGCAGGGTGTTGAAAAAGTCCTTATATGTCATTGCGAGGAGCGATTTTTGCGACGAAGCAATCTATAACTTATTGTTTTTTATGGAAACGGGATTGCCTCACTTCGTCCGTAATGATGGCAAAACGAGTTTTTCAACAACCTGCTAGTGTCCTGAGTCTGAAATCCGTGACATATATCCGGCCGTCATTCCCGCCAAGCCAGCAGGGCGGGCGCGAGCCGGAATCCAGGAAATAGCGTGG
>CABIKM010000045.1 GCA_902196205.1 Candidatus Methylomirabilis lanthanidiphila
GCCGTTTCAATCCACGCCCCCGCGCGGGGGGCGACCCCGTTGCTCGCGCAGCTCGCCGACGACAAGCGAGTTTCAATCCACGCCCCCGCGCGGGGGGCGACACAGGCCTTCACGTATTGCTGCCGGCGCGACAGCGTTTCAATCCACGCCCCCGCGCGGGGGGCGACTGCGGTGTCTCAGCACCGCGTCGTGCCTGCGAAATCTGGGCCTGCTGCGCGAACCCGTACTTTCCGGCCCGTTGTTTCCGAAGTCAGACAAGCCGCATTCAGAAATCACCTGGATCTACGATGAGATACGCCCCCGCGAACCTCCCGGAGTTTTGGTGTCAGCTTGGGGTTCGCGCTGCTAGAAAACAAGGGGACCCTCCTGATCGAGGGTTGGCTTGGCGCCCACATGCTCTACGCGATGTTTCCAGTTGGCACCGAGGAAGTAGAACCGCAAGCTATCCTTTTCTGGATTCATCTTCTCTATGAGCTTGTTCCGCAAGCCCGCCCATTGGGCCGGATCCACGATGCACTCGAAGACCGAGTACTGGACCCGCTGGCCATAGTTCTGACACGTCTTTGCGATATGCCGCAGGCGCTTCCGGCCCTCCGCGTCCTGCGTGTTCACGTCGTAGCTTACCAACACGAACATTCCGTACCCTCACCGCCTGATGTAGGGCGGGTACCCGTCCAGATCCCCGCGGATATAGCGCGCGAGCAACAGCGCCTGCGCGTGCCAGAGGAGGCCGATAGGCATCTTCTCCTGAAGGAACGGGTGCTCCACCTCCTCCTGCTTCCGCTTCTGATAGGCGAGGATCACCTCCTTTCTGGTGTCATCTTCCATGAGAACGGCGCCGGACTCGCAGGTTTCGAATCCCTTTGCCTTTACCTGACCCAGGTTGATGAGCGACAGGGCTAACCGATCCGCCATCACGGCCCGGAACTCCTCCAGGATGTCCAGCACCAGCCCAGGTCTGCCAGGCCGATCACGGTGCAGGAAACCGACCGCGGGATCAAGCCCCACGCACTCAATCGCGGCCCGGATGTCGTGCAAAAGAAGTGTGTATAGGAATGAGAGTAGGCAGTTCGTCGGGTCGAGCGGCGGCCGACGATTGCGGCCCTTGAACCGGAACGCCTCATCGTCCGACGTGATTAGAGCGTTGAAAGCGCCGAAGTAGATAGCCCCGGCCTCGCCCTCGATGCCGCGGACTTCATCGAGTGAGAAATCCGGGCGCTCGAGTCGCCGCAGGCAGTCCGCCAGTCGCAAGGCCGCCGTACGCAATAGATCATCCCTCCCATCATCCCCGTGATCGCGGGCGGCCCGCAGCAGGACATTTCGGGAGTTGGCAAGCTTGGCGGTGAGCACGTATCGGGCCATATCCCCGCTTCGCTTCGAGTCGTCGGCCCACCGGTACTGCTCGCGGCGCAGGAGGACGTTGCCCGACACAGGACCCTGCACACGAGCCAGGAAGCGGCCGTTCTCCGCCAGAAACGATACGGCCACCCCGTGCTCCGCGCAGTGGCCCAGGAGGAACGGGCTGCACAAGACGTTTCCAAAACAGACGATCCCGCCCAGTGTGTGGATCGGGATAAGGGCTTTATTGACCCCGTCTACCCGCACCTGCACGCACTCGCCCTCTTTCGACAGGTACGTGCCCTGGGTTGTGACAAACAGCGTGTTCAGATGTTTCTTCATGGCTCTTCCAGGACCTTCGCCAGATACCGGGCCACCCGGTTTCCACGGCCGCCGACTTTTCGCGGGAGGCAGACCTCCACGAGCGAGCAACTGTCGCACTTGGGGGCGTACTCGGGAGGCGGCGTTCGCCCCTCTGCCAGCATCCGATGCACGGCTGCGGTGACCTCCTCGGTTTCCCGACGCAACGCCTCGGAGATCGACACGACCTCGCGACGCTGCTCCTTACCATAGAAGAGTGCACCCTCCGGAACCGAGACGTTCAGCATCTCCTCCAAGCACAGCGCCTGAGCGCAGAGCTGCACGCGGTCCCAATCCTCCCGCTTCCGTCTGCCGCGCTTGTGCTCTACGGGGTAGGGCACCCAGCGGCCGTCTGCCTGACGGTGGAACTCCACCACGTCGGCCTTGCCCACCAGCCCCAGCCGCAGGCATCGGATCGGCAGGGCGAAGACCCGCTTCACGTCCCGCCGCTTCTCCGCCCCGCCCTCATCCACCCGCTCGTGGAGAATCCGGCCCTCAGCCGTCAGCCTGTTCTCCTCCCAGATCTGCTCTATGTGAATGAGCGCGCAACGTCGCGGACAAAAGGAATAATGACTCAGCGCCGAGAGAGGGACCAAGTCCGCTTCTGGGAACAGGGTTGGCGGCAGAGTTTGATCTGCCATGGGACTACGCACCCGATCGCTCTGATTGTTCATATCAGGCAGGCCCCGGACTCCCAAACTTGACTTCAAGCTCCACACCGGGAGGCACGTTCCGGTGGTGTACATCTACGACGTAATCGGAGAACCTACGGGGCGCGTCAATGCCATCCTTCCTTCGGACGTCAATAATACGGCCGAGATCCAAGACCGCCTGTGCAGGACAGCAGCCCAGCTTCGCTTGGCGCGCTCGCTGCTCGGAATCGCCGTCAGTACCCACGTGTTTGAACACAAAGAGTCCTCGGATACCCATCACACCCTTGCTAGCCGAACGGTCGTGGTCATACATGCCGACGAGGGCGGCCCAAAGGATGTTGAGATCGTCCTCCGAGAAACCGGTACCGTGCGGCAACTGCGCTAAGTGGGCGCTGATGAATCCCTTGGTGACGTACAGACCATAGGGAATCAGGGCCTTTCGACCCATGGTGCGGAGTTTGTCCTCCGGCTGCTCCGCCTCCCAGCGAGCGTAGTCCTCGGATGTCTTAGCTCCCTTCACGTCTTCCGCCACTGCGCCCCGCGTCACGGAAAGGTCGAGGGGTAGCACCGGATCTACCGACCGCGCGAAAGAGAGCTGCACCGGACCCCTGACCTGACCGGCATTTGCCCCGGTGCTCATCACGGCCCCGAAGGTTCGGACATCGTAGAAAGTCTTGCACATCCACTGGCGGGCCTTTTCGACCTTGCTCTTCACAGCCCCCTTGGCGGTGTCAGGAGCGCCGCCAGTCTCTTCGTGAGCTTTAAGAATGGGGCGATTAAGGTTCGTACCATGCTCCACAAAGATCGCGTTCGGAGCCTTGTTCTCAAAAGCAGCTTGCACGTAGTTCCGGATGCGCCTCTTCAACGCGACATCTGAAACGAGACCCCGCATGTCTTCGGGATCAATGCGAGGCGCGTTACCGGCGTCAGGGTCGCCGTTCGGGTTCCCGTTCTCGCAATCAAAAAGATACAGAAACTCATAGCGGTTGTAGATGGGCTCAGACATTAGATTCCTCCTTTTTCTTTGCATTGTCGCCACGCTTCCCGGCACGGCTATGAGCGAGTTGCTGATAGTAACCAAGAGCAAACAGACTTTGCCCTTCCAGGTCGAGTGTCCGCGGTAGGCGCTCACCGATATGCCCCATCACTGCCGCGATCTCGTTCTCGTACCACCAGATGAGGCCCGGTTCGAGCTTGTTCAAGTGGTTCTTGGCGTTCGCTACGAGCCTCCCAATCATGAGGGCGGGCGCCTGGCTCGTGGCCGTGTAGTACCGCTGCACCACACCGGCGCCCACATCACCCAATGCGGAGCGCTGAAGGCCAGCCAGCACTGCAAGCAGCCGGCCGCAATGGTAGGCAGGGTTCGGATGGTCTTCGTTGAGGTACGGACTCATCGGGACACCTCCTTTCGGGTTGCGAATATGAAAGGCTTTGATCAAGCCCATGCGAGCGTGATTAGGAGACTGGCCGGTAACAAAATCCAATGAGGCGCGTCGTGTGGCCTGAGCAAGTAAGGTACTCGGAATTGCGCGTCCCCTACCACCGAGCGCCGCGTGGAGGAGTGAAGGCGCGGCAGATGGCGGGACCTCGTCCAACTCGCGAGCGAGAGCACCCACGACGGCAAGGAACTTAGGTGTGAACGCCGGGCCATGGCCTTCGCGATGGACGATTTCTAGGTCCTCAAACCATGCGGACACGTTAGTGATGAGTTCCTGGAATGGGCCCTCCATCCAACTTCTTATCATGACACGGCCAGCGGCCCCCGAAAGCGTCACGGCCAAGTAGCGGTTGGCAGACAGCCCCGGCCGCCGTCCGGCCTCAATAGCGTTGAGCAGTTCCCGCGCGGCTTGCTGCGCTGAACGCTCTTCTTGCTCGGGTGGTTCCACGAGCCAAGACACAGGGTCATCGGTCTCCGGGACCCTTTCTTTGAACCAATGGACCAACATGGCCGAAGGCAACTTCTTCTGGTGGTCTCGGATCAACGCATTGAGGGCCTCACGGTATCCCTTTGCGGCCGCCTCCGAGATAGCGGCGTTGGCCGACTGCTTAAGGCCGTATGAGGTGAACGAGTCCTTGTCGAAGCATACCAGCGCATCGCCAGCGGCGAGCCCTCCGACGCCAGCAAGGCCGCGGATCTTCTCGTGGGTCTTAGCCGGAACAACTGACTCCCCCGTGAGAAAGCAGATCATCTGCCCTTGCGGGGAACTCTTTGTTTCGACCTTGGCCCTCTTCTGTGGTGAGTCCCCGAGTTTAACGCGGAAGCGGCGCCACCAGTCGTGCCAAGCCTCGGATTCTACTGGAAAGCCGTCCCGCACGTATATCGTAACTTTGTCAGTAGACTTTGCCTTCCGGGCATTGAGGTGGTCCCGAATGTGCGTGAGTTGCTCGGGATCTCCCAACATGCGGGCTGCCAGATCGAGTTCCGGCATGACATCCGAAGCGCTTCGGAGCATCTCAACGAAGAAGGTGTGCTTCTGTTCTGCCTTTTTGAGGGTGGCTTTGTCCGCATCATCTTTTCGATGGAGAGCCACAACCTCGGCAGTTTCCACCAGGAAGTGGCTTCGCGGCTGGTCTCCTCCCACCAATTCAGGCTGCGTGAGGTCTGGGCACCGAGAAAAGGGGCGACCTCTCTTGCCTTCCCCAAGAGGGATCACCTCGGTAAAGCGCCCTGAAGCATCGCAAACGATGGCCCATCTGACATCCTTTGGGCTGAATCCTGGCTCGGCGGTGATCCCGTGGCGTTGAGCGTACTCGATCAGATGGTGGAGCATGGCTGCACCTCCCTCGGAGGCTTTCGGACGTCGTGGTTCTCGTAATCGGGGACGTCGAGGACTCCCTTTCGGACCACGGCGCGGAAAAGGCTTATGCGAGGCAAGTCATATTTGGTTCCTGGCCTGGAGAGGTCAAATACATCGTAGATCATCCATCCAAGGTTCTGGTCCAGCGGGAACGGAACGGCGAGGGACTCACCTGATTCGACCGGCCGAAAGTAGGCCGGAAACTCACGGCAGCCGAGGTAAGGCTGGTAGATGCACTGGCCATGGCTGGCGTGGCGAAGAAACTGGGCGTCCATTCCACGAATCTCGCCCCGATACTCGGACCAAGGCACGATGTACGCGGAGATCCGATAGCGCACCTTTTTGAGCGCCATGGTCTGGCGCTGGGTCCGTCCCCTCTGGTCCGTTCCCAGCGAGTCTCGATCGCCGTCAGCCCAAAGGGGTTCTGGTTTTTTCTTCCCCTGCGCCCATTTGAGGATTGTGTCCGCTGGCGGCACCTTGTCCTTTACCTCGTTGCGCCGCAGAGCGATATAGTGCGGCTCGCTCAGCGTCTCGATCCGCGCCACCTGCCAGCGGAGCTTTGGCTTCCAATAGATGGCGTCGAAGACGGCCCGAGCAGCGGAGGGTGTCATGATAGGGTAGCTGTATCGCTCCACTTTCATCTCTGGCCGGGTGAAACACGCAAGGTCACCCCACACTTCCAGCGTGTGTATCTTGCTGTCCAATTCGCACCTCCTGGTTTGCAGTTCAGACCAGCCACACGGGTGGCGCCTTCGGGGGTGTGAGTCCCGTCAAGGGATCGTAATCTTCCCGACAAACGTACACGAACCAATCGTCAGATACGCCACCACGCCTCAGCGGCAGCGGGGCCAGGCACTGGCGGATCAAATCCTCTTGTCTTGGCCTGGGGACCGAGACCACAAGCGGCTGGGCTCGACGCATCCAGTCCGCGGAGAGGCCCTTCGTCTGTCCTTCAGCGGTGAGCGCTTCGTAGTCCTGGATTTGCTCCCTGTAGGGTACGAGGACGCTGATGGAGTCCTGTGCAATGACGTGGTATCGCCGCGCCACCTCCGGAAAGTCAAAGGCTCGGATCGCATCCTGAAGTTCCCGCCGCAGATCCTCTGGTTTGGCCAGGCTATAGAGCCTCTCATAATATCGCCGGTATAGAGCGGGGTCCCGGATGTCCATATGGGCAGTACCCAGTTCGGTCAAGAGGCTTTGAGCTACTGAAGCAGCGCGCTCATAGGATCGGTCGGGGAATACCGAATCCTCCTCCGGGAAGAAGACTACTACCTCTCCGCATGGTCTTCGCCCCTCACGGTTGCACCGCCCAGCCGCCTGCGCGATGGCCTCCAGCGGCCCGAAGGCTCGGTAAACCGCTGGGAAGTCCACGTCCACCCCTGCCTCGACACATTGCGTGGATACGAGCAGGCAGCGCTCCTCAGCCTCAAGCCGACGGCGCACTGCGGCGAGGACCGCTTGCCGGTGAGCCGGACACATAGCTGTGGAAAGATGAAATAGAGCGTCCCGCCACTCATCAAAAAGGCGGTAGGCCAGATGCGACGCGTGACGTTTCAGATTAACGATCACGAGCGCCTGGTCGCGTTTACCTAGCTCCTGGCAAAGGTTATCCCAGCTCGTAGGAACCGGCGGGTCGGGCCACCGCACCTCGACACGACGAAGGCACCGAAACAGATTGATCTCTGGCGCAGCGATCTCACGAGGCTGCCAGCCTGGGGCAACCCATTTCCGCACCTCACGATCCAAGTGGTCGAAAGCGGGCTGAGTGGCTGTGGCGAAGACCACCGTCGTCCGGCAGCGGCTAGAAAGGTGCGAAAGGGCGGCGAGGGTCGGAATCGCCAGGGGCAGTGGCAGGGTCTGCACCTCGTCAAAAAGGATGACGCTCCCAGCCAGCCTATGCAGCTTTCGGCAAGCAGAGGGTCGATTGGAGAAAAGCGAATCTAGGAATTGGACGCTCGTAGTGACCACGATGGGAGCGTCCCAGTTCTCGGCCAGAAGGCGTTCCCAATAGCGCTCTGCAGAGTCGTCTCCCGTTCCCGCCAGACCGCTTGCCAGACTATGGTGCTCCAGCACGAACGCCTCCGGGAAATCTTCCTGAAACGCACTGCGGTACACCGCTGCTGTTTGCTCGATGATGGTGAGGTACGGGATCACGACTACCACTCGCCGAAGGCCGTGCCGCTTGGCGTGGGCCAAGGCAAAGGCAAGCATCGAGAGTGTCTTGCCTGAGCCGGTGGGTGCCGAGAGAGTGAAAAGTCCGGGCAGTTGGTCCGCGGCAGCAAGACAAGCCCTCCAGAGGTCCTCACGCAACTGAACGACCTGCTGCTCAGCCTTTGAGTCTCGTTGTACGCTGGCGCGGAATCGTTCCAGGGCGCGCAGAGCGTCCTTCGGATCTAGTGTCGGCCCAGCAGCACGATACCGTTTCCCCTCTTCCGTACCATTGAAGTGAGCCTCGGTGTCCAGAAAGTCCCCGTCCACGAGCGCTGAGAAAAGAAGCCGCATGTCGAGCATCCAGCCAACGTGATTGTCGCCTGGCATATTGTAAATAAAAGGCGAGGCTGGACGGGCAGGGTTGAGTTCGTCGCCCTTTAGGCGACCCAGCAGTATGTCGAGCTGCGTTTCTGAGAGCTGCAGCCCCAACGGATGGCTTTCGGCAAGTCGATCCGGGTCCATCGCCCTTAGAGCGTCCTTGCCCAGCCGCTGAAGACCGATGTGGTGTCCTTGAATCGCCAAGGCTGCGGCGACCGATCGAGAGTCTCGTAGGGCGGCCCACGCGCCGGCCGACCAGTGGTCAATGCCCTTGGCCTCGCCCCTAAGTCTCGCCTGGAAGATATCGCCGTACTTCCCCAAGTCGTGGAGCAAACCGGAGAATCGTGCTTCGTCGGCCCACGGAAGCCCCTCGGCGAACTCTGCCGCTAGGCGAGAGACTGAAGCTAAGTGCTCTCGCAGACAGTGGCGTCTACCTGACGAATTCGCGGAATGGGCGAACCACTCGTTATTGCTTCCCATGCCTACCATCTCTCATGTAATTTCCGGGACGTTATTGCTCGCGTTAACTTCTCGCCTCTCCTCGCCCCACTAAGGCTGCGCCAAGCCAGCCCCGATCACCGCGATGATGCGCGGCGCAGCCGCCTTTTCCCATACGCCGCCGCTTCCTCGACCCGGAAGCCGATCGAGCGCCGGGCCTGCTCAGACGGCGCCATGAGCTGGCGGATGGCCTCGAACAGCGTACGAATGCCCTCATCGTGCCCAGCGATCTTGCGCTCCAGATCTCCCAGTTTCGCGGCCAATTCCTTGTGGACGGACAGCGTCTCGCGCAGCCGGACGAACGCCCGCATGATGGCGATGTTTGACCGCAATAGCGTGCTCGCTCTTGAGGATGCTTGAGAGCATCGCTACCCCCTGCTCGGTGAACGCGCTCACGCTGCGAGCGTGCTTGATAGTTGAACATGTCACAATTTGTGATATGTCCCGGATCTCCTCGCGGGTCAGGACGACCATGAAATCCGTCGGGAACCGCGCCATATTCCGGCGCACCGCCTGATTGAGCACACGGGTTTCCACTCCGTAGAGTGTCGCCAAGTCCCTGTCCAGCATTACTCGTTGTCCCCGGACCAGCACGATCGCCTGCGCGATGCGCTCAGCCGGGACGCGCTTCAGTATTGATGTTCTCAATGGTCACCTGGCTTCCCGGAGCCCGCGCCCCCGTAGTTGGTCGCGTATCGCTCGTCGCGGACTGGCCGAACATATTTCAACGCAAGTACGTTCGCTGCCATAATGGCGCCGTGTTCGGTAAATGCATACGGTAAGTACTTAATATTGAGACCTCGTTTCAAGATCACAATTTGTGATCTTGATCGTTGGACCGTTTCCGCCTCATCGAGGGTTAGTTGGAAGACAAAGTCCCCTGGGAACTTCTCCGGATTCCGCTTGACCGCCTGATTCAGGACGCGAGTCTGCACACCGTAGATTTCGGCAAGATCCGCCGCGAGAATCACCCGGTGACCCCGGATGGTCACGATCAGTCCCTCGATCGGAGCGACATCTTGTCCCATCATGTCACCTCCCTTTTGGCGGCGCATGGCGTATTCAGCGTGCTCGCCAGCATGATGGGTCCGTGTTCTGTAAAGGCATAGGGAAGGAACCGCGGATTCCGGTGCTTCTCGGAACCGGTCACACACTGTGACCTCCATTCAGCACACTCCTCCAGCCTCGCTTCATGATCACAATTTGTGATCTTGAACGTTGGACCGTTTTTTACGAGCTCTTGTACCACCCCCGTGTGACATTCGGGGTCACTGTTCAGCCACTGGGCGGACACAGGGGTCCGCCCCTACAACTCCTACGACCCTGCGGATCACGTCCGGCGCAGATGGAACCGGTGCGGTCGCGCCCCACAAACGGTCTTGAGAACGGGCGCAGCAAGCGGCGCCCCTACGATCCCCTCCCCCTCATCCCCACCTTCTCCCCCAAGGGGGCGAAGGGGTCTTCTTTGGGGGCGGCGCCGTCTTCCATATGCCGCCGCAGCCTCCTCGACCCGGAAGCCGATGGACCGCGGCGCCTTGTCCGGCGTGGTCATCAGTGCGCGGATGGTGTCGAAGACGATCTTGAACTGCGCGTCGTACTTCTTCTCGATCTCCTCTAGCTTGCGGGCGAGGTCCTTGTGGGCTCCCAGCACTTCCCGCAGTCGCACGAAGGCCCGGACGACTTGTACGCTGGCCTGAACCGCGATGGGCGTGTTGAGGACGCTCGCCAGCATGGTTGCCCCGTGCTCGGTGAAGGCATAGGGGAGAGCAGGGGAGAACCTGAGCGGTCGGAGGTGATCACAGTTTGTGATCACCTCTGCCTTCTCCGCTACCGTCAGACGGAACATGAAATCTTCGGGGAAGCGTTCCGGGTTCCGTTTCACCGCCTGGTTGAGCACCCGTGTTGATACTCCATAGAGGGCTGCCAGGTCGGCATCCAGCATCACACGTTGGCTGCGGATGGGAAGAATGCGCCGCTCAACGCTTGGCGCCGGACTCAGAGCACCCCGTGAACTCATCGGTCAACCTCCGTGTATTGAGGGACCTTGTCGCCTACGTTGACTTCCACCTCTCCTCGCCCCACCAAGACTTTACCCGACAGGACCCGATCACGGCAATGATGCGCGGCCTAGCCGCCGTTTCCGATACGCCGCCGCGTTGCAGTTGCAGGCGGAATGTGCTATATGATCGCACAGGGAGGTTGCGATGCCGACAACCATTACCGCCATTTTTCAGGATGGGGTGCTCAAACCAACTCGCAAGCTGAAGCTCCATCCGAATGAGAAGGTCAAGCTCAATATCCTTCGCCAAGACCGGGCCATAGAATCTACCGACCTCGGCCCCATGGCGGGGGCATTTCCTGAACTCGCCGCCCTGGCCGACAAAGACCTCGCGGTCGGGAAGCGTCTGTGGGAGCAGGGACTCACACGCCAACTCCGCCGAGTCGTCCGCAAGAGTCGCCCCCGGTGACGACCTACATTGCCGATACGCACAGCTTGATCTGGTATCTCGGCGCCCCGGACCGGCTGGGATCTCGTGCGCGCCATGCTTTTTCTGAGGCAACAGCGGGCCGTGCGCGGATCATCGTCCCGGTCATCGTCCTCGCCGAAATCGTGTTTATTGTGGAACGCGGGCGAGTACGCGCGGATGTTTGAGATATTATCCGCCGTATTCGATCCTCCCGCGCTTTTGAGGTGGTTCCCCTCACGTTAGCTGCCATACTCCGCTTACACACCCTGGTCCAGGTTCCTGAAATGCACGATCGCCTCCTAGTTGCGGAGGCGCTAGCCCGCAAGGCGCACCTCATTAGTCGTGACCGCACCATAGCAGAGGCCGGAATTATCTCAACCGTCTGGTGAGGTCTCGATGCGAGGCGCGCATCCGGCGGCGCCATGAGTTGCCGGATGGCCTGCACCAGCGAGCGGATCGCCTCGTCGTGACTGGTCACCTGCCGCCCCCCTCACCCGCGCCCTCTCCCAGGGGAGAGGGGTTCTACAAATGACCAGAGGGGGAGGATCAACCCTTCCCCTGCGAACGGACTGCTTCCACCCATAGCCTGCACTGTACCACCATCCTGTGACATCCGGGGTCACTTCTCCTCAATCTGGGCGGCCACGGGGGGCCGCCCCTACAAGTTGCCGACCCGCGGATCTCGTTCGAAACTGGGGGAACCGGCGCGGTCATCGCGGAGCCCTCATCGAGGGCCGGCGTACCCCGGTAGCGCGGCCTCGCCTCAGCCCGGAAGCCAAGAACTCGATACACTAGATGCTCATTGTCCGACCAGGAACCCTTGTGATATGTTGCGTTATAAAGCCGTGTGGTCCAGGAACATTCCCCGCACTACCGGGAGAGGTGGTATGCCGGAGATCAGTCGGTTCTTTGGCGTTGTGATCAAGATGTTCTATAATGATCACCAGCCACCGCACTTCCACGCCGAGTATGCGGGGTCCGAGGCACTGATCGTCATAGACACGCTGGAAGTGTACCGAGGGGAGCTGCCGCGACGCGCGCTGGCCTTGGTCCTCGAATGGGCTGCGTTGCACCGCGACGCCCTTCGGGAGGACTGGCGGTTGGCACGCGGGGGCGAGTTGCCGAGACCGATCTCTCCCCTGGAGTAAGGAGACACTCTCATGGCTCTCATCAGGATTCGCGCAGTCGAGCCCCTCGAGGGGTTTCGTTTGCGTCTCTACCTCACCAATGATGCCGTGATCGACCGGGATATCCGTCCGCTCATGAGCGGGCGAATCTTCGAAGATCTGCTCCAGGACCCACAAAGATTTCGAGAAGTCCGCGCTGAGGGCGGAACGGTGGTCTGGAGTAACGGCGCCGATCTGTGTCCCGACGTCCTCATCTGGGGTGGACCGCCGCCTCTTGCTGCCGATCAAGTCCCTGTCTCCTTGTCTGCCCAAGCACCACACGCCTGACTCACCAGGCTGATGGCCGGGTGGATGTATCTGCGGAAGGTTGTTCCCCGCTTCGACCATCGCCTCTCCCGTCCCAGACCTAAGTCCCACCTGGTCAGTCTCTTCGTCACCGCGATGATGCGCGGCGTGGCCGCCGTTTCCCATATACCGCCGCCACCTCCTCGACGCGAAAGCCGATCGAGCGGGGTGGCTTATCCGGCGCGGTCATCAGTGCGCGGATGGTGTCAGGGGTCACTTTGTCGTTGACCTACACTGTACATCAGTGTACATTTTAATTACCATGAAGATTTCAATCAGCGAGGCGCGAAGGCGACTGCCTGAGCTGGTCCGGCAGGTTAGGAAGGATGCCGGAACCAGTGTGCAGATTACCGTCCATGATGAGGTTGTGGCCGAACTCCGAGCCAGCCAACCGCTGCCGAAGCCCGGCGAAGCCGCTAGAAAACTCCTCGCTCTCCGCAAGAAACTGGGGCGAGGAGTTCCGAAAGCCCGATGGAGCGATGTCTCCAGCCACGTCAAGGAGCATCTGTACGGCCCTGAGGGCGTCATCCGGTGATTCCGTCCGACCGCGTCTTTTGCGACACAGGGTTCTTTTTTGCCTCCCTCGCGCAAGCTGATCGGCACTACGATCGCGCCGGGGAACTGCTTGAAGAATGTCGCGCCGAGGGCATTCGTATGTTCTCAACGTGGGAGGTCGTCAGCGAAACCCTGACGTTGCTGACTTACCGTCTCCACCCTCAGGCTGCTACCGGATTCCTGGACACCATGAAGCCCGTGCTGTCCCTTGTCCCGATCACCGACGTGATCCGCGCGGAGGCGGAACAGGTGTTTCGTCGACACGTGAGATCGCGGCGGCTCTCATTTTGTGATGCGATTTCCTTCGTTGTCGTGACCACGCTGCTCGGCAATATTCCTTGCCTCTCCTTCGACGAAGACTTCAAGGCGCTAGGCCTCACCGTGATCGCCTAAGCGATCGTCCTCTGGGGGCAGGAGTATCCAGCAAGTAGTGATAGTTGGTTCTCAATATCCCCCTCACCCGTGCCCTCTCCGCCAGGGGAGAGGGGTGCTGCAAATGAGCAGAGGGAGGGGATTAACCCTTCCCCTGCGAACGGACTGCTTCCACCCATGACGGTTAGCTTACCACTATCCTGTGACATCCGGGGTCACTTCTCCTCAATCCGGGCGGCCACGGGGGGCCGCCCCTACGAGTTACTGACCTGCGGATTACGCCCGGAGCTGGTGGAACCGGCGCGGTCATCGCGGCGCTTTCCTCCGAGGCCGACGTACCCGGTAGCGCGGCTCCGCCTCCTCGACCCGGAAGCCGATCGAGCGACGCGGCTTGACCGACGTGGTCATCAGTGCGCGGATGGCGTCAAAGACGGCCTTGAACTGAGTGTCGTACTTCTTCTCGAGGTCATGCAGACGCCGAGCCAGTTCTGCATTGGAGGCAACCATCCGACGCAACCGCACGAATGTCCGCATGATCTCGATGTTCGCGCGCACGGCCCGAGGACTTCGCAGTACACTCGACAACATGGCGGTCCCATGTTCCGTAAATGCATAGGGCGGATACCGGCGGCCGCCCCATCTTGAGATCACAATTTGTGATCTCAAGGCATTGAACTCCTCAGGGGTCAGTTCGAAGGCAAAGTCCGGCGGGAAGCGTTCGGCATTCCGCTTGACGGCCTGTATGAGAGCGCGTGTCTCGACCCCGTAGAGTTCAGCGAGGTCCGCATCAAGCATCACCCGTTCGCCGCGGACCATGAGAATAGAGCGCTCGATGCGTTCGGCGGGCAGGCAGACATCTTGCGCGACAGTTACATGCTTTTTCGGCATGCGCTCTCTCCTCTCTCATCTGACCGTGGACGATCCGACCGACTCTCGCTAGGTCGGTTCCGATCGCCACGATGACGCCAGGTGCTGTCCCGTTTCCGTACGCCGCCGCTGCCTCTGTGCCTCAGTCAGGCGCAGCAAGCAGCACCCCTACGATCCGCCGCCTACCCCCTCAACCCCGCCTTCTCCCGCACCCAGGGGGTACCGGGGGCGAAGGGGAATATGTTATTTGACATCAGATGCGGGTGATGTTAGCATCATCACATCATGCCGCGAACGACCTTAGACATCGATACCCCGCTTTTAAGAGAACTCAAGAAGCTGCGGGCGCGGGAGGGGCGGTCCCTGGGCAAGATCGTTTCGCAGCTCCTGGCGGAAGCTCTGGCGCAGCGGACACGTACGCCTAAACCTCCCAAGCTCCAGTGGACCTCCCGCCCCATGCGCGCGCTCGTCGATCTCTCCGATAAAGAAGCGGTGTACGGCGTCCTGGACCGCGATAACGAATGAGCTATTCGGTAGACGTCAACGTCCTTCTCTACGCGTCGGACACATCCAGTCCCAAGCATCCGGAAGCCATCCGCTTCCTGGAGGAGCGCCCCTCAGACCCCGACCTGTTCTGTATTGCCTGGTCCACGCTGGTTGCCTATCTCCGCATCGCCACCCATCCGCGAATCTTCGCCCGGCCGCTCTCGCCGAGTGACGCGCTGGGGAACGTCGAGTCCCTTCTCAGCCTGCCGCGCGTGCGTACGCTCTCGGAGGGGGAGGACTTCCTTGATGGCTACCGTGGCGTGACCGCCCGCTTTCCTGTGCGCGGCAACCTTGTTCCCGACGCTCATCTGGCGACCCTTCTCCAACAGTACGGCGTAGGCAGGCTGTATACGGCCGATCGGGACTTCAGGAAATTCGACTTCCTCGAGGTTGTCGACCCCTTCGAATAGCATGCCCCAATGAGCTCTTGTCTCCTCTGAGATCCGGTATACTGCGGTTCGGTCCTTCCGCAATCGCTTCAGGTCCACGTCAAGGTCCAGTGTCCCGCGCAAGGACCGAAGTCGTTCGATTGTCCTCGATTCGATCAACTTCTGCAGCGACAGAATCACGGTGCCGGTCATGGTCTTTGTGCCGCATATCTTTCTGGTTATCTCTATCTAATCATTTGGAATATCCACGGCCATTCTCACTGTCTATCATCGTATATGTGACGATGGCGCGCGTTACTGTACACACATGTTGTGTATCACGTCAACTGCGACTTGTTCGGGGTCATCGCCCCCTACCACAAGCAAAGGGGGGGGAGTGGAGAGAGATTGCTTCGCTACGCTTGCAATGACCGGGACGGAGTGCTAGGCAACCTTTGGGCGGGATTTGTGGGCCCAGGTCAGCAGCTTGTCGAGGGGCCAGGTATTGATGACGTCGGCCTTTTCAAGCCAGGCGCGGCGGGCGACAGCGACGCCGAGGGCCATATTGTCGAGCTGATCGAGGACGTGGGTATCGGTGCTGATGGCCAACTTGACCCCCAGCTCCTTCGCTTGCCGCGCATGGTGATCGTTCAGGTCGAGGCGCGACGGCTGGGCATTGATCTCCAGGGCCTTGCCGTACTGCCTGGCCGCCGCCAAGACCGCCTCCATGTCGACGTCGTAGGGATCGCGCTCGCCGATCAGGCGGCCGGTCGGATGGGCGAAGATGTGGACGTAGGGGTTGCTGAGGGCCTTGACGATCCGGGCGGTCATCCCGGCCCGATCCTGCTTGAAGCGGGAGTGGATGGCGCAGACCACGATGTCGAGTTGGGCCAGCGCCCGGTCCGGGAAGTCCAGGCTCCCGTCGGCCAGGATGTCGCACTCGCTGCCTGCCAGGATCCGGATCTTCGGGTACTTCTTGCTGAGGGCGCGGATCCGGCCGATCTGCTCGAGCAGTTTTTCCTCGGAGATGCCGCCCGCAACAGTGGCCGCTCGGGAGTGGTCCGAGACGATGATGTACTCGTACCCCTTCCGCTGGGCCGCCTCGATGAGCGCTTCAAGGGTATGATGGCCGTCGGTCCAGTTGGTGTGGGCGTGCAGGTCGCCGCGCAGATCGGACAGTGTCAGCAGATGTGGCAGGCGCCCTTCGAGGGCCGCCTCGACCTCGCCGGCGTCTTCCCGAAGCTCTGGCGGGATGTACGGCAGGCCGATCGCGTTGTAGACCTCTTCCTCGCCGGCGCCGGCGATCCGCGTGCCGGTGGCCTCCTGGAAGACGCCGTACTCGCTGACCTTCAGCCCCTTGCGGACCGCGAACTCCCGCACCCGGATGTTGTGGGTCTTGGAACCGGTGAAGTACTGCAGCGCGGCACCGAAGCAGTCCGGCTCGACCACGCGGAGGTCGACCTGGATCCCTTCCCGGTGACGGATGGTGGCCTTGGTCTCGCCCTGGAGCAGTACCTCCGAGACCTGCGGGAGCGACGTGAAGACCGCCATGATCTTGGCCGGTTGTGCGGAGGTGACGAGGAGGTCGACGTCCTTGACGGTCTCGCGCATCCGCCGAAGGCTGCCGGCCAGGCTGATCTGTCTGACCTCGGGGAGCTGCTCCAGGATCCGGACCAGCTCGTGGGCCAGGGGCAGGGCCCGCCCAAGCGGCATTCGCTCTCGCCCTGCCTTGACGACCTGAATCCCCTTGAGGATGTTGTCGACCGTCTTCTGCTTGACTCCCGGCAGGCCGAGCAGCTTCCCTTGCAGGGCCAGGCTTTCGAGTGTTTCGACCGAATCGACCTGGAGCTGCTGGAAGAGGAGCTTTGCGGTCTTCGGCCCGACGCCCGGGATCGCCATCAGCTCGACCACGCCGCGGGGGATCTCCGCGCGCAGCTCGTCCAGATACGCCATGCGCCCGGTCTCGAGCGCCTGCCGGATCTTGGCCGCCAGGTCCTTGCCGATTCCGGCGATGTCGGCGAGGCCGCCGCGGGCCGCGACCGCCTCGATCTCCTCGGTCAAAGACTCCAGGTTCATGGCCGCCCGGCGGTAGGCTCGGATCTTGAAGGCGTTGTCGTCCTTGATCTCCAGCAGGTCGGCGATCTCGTGAAACAGCGTGGCGATTTCGAGGTTTCTCATGGCGGAGACGAATGATATAGGGTGAGAGGCGTGGCGCAGACGGTCGTGCGTAACAGTCCGATTACGATTACGAAGGGGCGACCTCGAGGGATCGCTCCGGCTGCAACAACGGTCGCGCCCATCGCTCAATCACGCCACTGCGGACGGAAGCCGGATGCTCCAGATCCAGATGATGCTGGATCTCCCGTACAAGCCTGGTGTGCAGGTGGTGCCCCGCGCCGTGCGCGATAATGGTCCCGACGACCGGCCGGCCAAGGAGATAGAGATCTCCCAACAGGTCGAGAACCTTATGGCGAACCAGCTCGTCTCGAAATCGGAGATCGCCGTTCAGTACGCCACCGTCGCCGATCACGATCGCATTGTCAAAGGACCCGCCCAGACCCAGGTTCCGACGGTGAAGCTCTTTGATGTCCTTGAGGAAGCCGTAGGTTCGACATGATGCAATCTCTTCGGCAAACCTCTCCCTGGTGATGTCGAAGGCGACCGACTGGTCTCCCAGGGCCGGGTGGTCGAATCGCATCGTGTAGATGACCTGAAGGCGCTCTGAAGGGACGATCTGAATGCTCGAGCGCTCGGTTTCGATCACCACACGCTCTTTGATCTTGAGATACGTTCTGGCCACCATCTGTCGTTTGAGACCTGCTGCCCTGATCAGCTCGACAAAGGGCGCCGCGCTGCCATCCATAGCCGGAACCTCTGAGCCGTCGAGTTCTATCAGGACGTTGTCCAGCCCCGTTCCCGCAAACGCCGCCATCAGGTGTTCGATGGTCCGCACCTTGACGCCGTCCTTCCCGATCGTAGTGGCGTGATTGACGTCGACGATGTGCGCGGGTATGGCCTCGATCGTGGGCGCGAGGGGAAGATCGATACGCTTGAATACGACACCGGAGTTTGATGGGGCGGGACGGAGAGCCATCGTAACCGGCCGGCCGGTGTGAAGCCCTGTCCCTTCGCATGTGACGATTCTCTGAAGCGTTCGCTGATGGCTCACAATCATCTCCTCATCAGGCCTGCTCTGTCTGAGCTCATACCCGGTCCAATCTACACGAATCAGCGTGATTGTACTTGAAGACTGTCATTTTCGCAAGCCGTGTATCAGGGGTATCACTGCGACCCCGATGCCCAGCGTTGATAGAGTCGCTGAACGGCATCACAACAGGGCAGATCTCTCAGCGGGCTCAGCAGATTCGCCATGTTTGCCTCGATCGCAGGCAGGCCTGTGGGGATCCTTTGTCTTCGACGATTGGCGCGTCCGGCGGGAGGAGACGGACGAGTCCGGCCGATCCTCAATACAATCTCGCCCACGACCGACTCGCCGACCTCCTTATTGAGGATCGTCTTCAACTGATGACGCAGCATGTGGAGCTCATGCATCCAGACAGGGTCCTCGGCGCAGAGGTACAGGCATCCACCCCTGAAGTCCTCCACGCTCACCCGTTCCTTGATCCGGTCGGCGACGGCTCGGTCCCACGCCCGCAGGAGCGCAAGATGGCGAATGATCCGACCGAAACCCAGCCCTTGCAGGCTGCTCTCGAGGATATCCGCACATCGGGCGGGGGCGGCCTGCGCCTTCCTCTGTCTCGATTCAGTCGCCTTCACCTGACACACTCCGCCGTGCGCGCCGCCTTTACCGGCTCTGCCGTCAGGATGGCCGATGGCCCAAGCAGGGGCGAGCAGGACCGCTGCGGTCCGTTCACGATCGTTTCTCGTCTCGGGGGACCCCGGCCAGGGCTTCATCGATCGCGCGGTTCGCGAGGGCGTCCGCCTGGCGGTTCAGTTCGCGACCGATATGCTCAACTGAGAACCGACAGCTCGCCGCCGCCAGTTCGTGGATGAGGTCGAGCGCCTGCGTGTACAGGACGCGGAGGCGGGGGTTTTTGACCCGATATCTGCCCTGGACCTGTCTGACCAGCAGTTCGGAGTCGGACCGGATCGCGACATCGGCAGGGTGGAGTATCCTTGCCTCCCGCAGCGCCAGCAGGAGCGCTTCATATTCGGCGACGTTATTCGTTGCCTCGCCGATATAACGACAGAAGGTCCGGCACAACCGCCGATCATCCGTCTCCAGCATCACACCGATCCCGGCCGGTCCGGGATTGCCGCGCGCGCCCCCGTCGATGTGGATGATCAGCCGCAGGCCGTGCGGAATCGGGCCGGCGTCCGGCCCCCCCGCCCCCTGCGCCGTCGTCACCCCTTCCAATAGAGGATCCGACCGCACCCTTCGCAGGTGCGAATCGCTTCGTTGCGGCGAACCTCGTTATACAACTGAGGCGTGAGGGCTACGTGGCACCCTTCGCACGACCGGCCTGTTGCGTTCGCAACCGCCAGGCCATCCCGACTCTTGAGCAGTCGAAGGTATACCTGCAGCAGGGACGCCTCCACGCTTCCGGACCGGCGTTCCCTGGTCTTCCGTAATATTGACACGCGGTCTTGTAGTTTCCGCAGCTCGTCTTCTCGCTGCTGCTTATTTTTCAGAAACTCTGCCTCCGTGACCCTGACCTTCTCCGTTTCCTGATTGCGGATTTTCACGGCGCTGTCGATGTCGTCAAGGCCGATGAGAATCTCTTCCTCGAGCGTCGAGATCTTCTGCTTCAGCCCCTCGACCTCTTTCAGGGTCGCCGTGTATTCCTGGTTAGTCTTGATCTCAAATAGGCGGCCTTGCCGCTTTTTCAGCTCTCTGCCGGCCTCATCCAGATCACGCTCTTTCTGGCGGCGAACTTTCTGGAGCTGCTCTACCTCAGCGGCGGCCGCGTCGAGAGCCGCCTTGGCCTGAACCAATTGCTGTTCCATCGTTCTGATCTGGACTGGAATAGCGGCGATCGCCCCATCAAGTACAGCGATTTCGCCGTCGAGCCCTTGTAGCTGGATGAGTTGCTCTAAGTCCTGAAGCACGGTGCACCCCGTTATGATCAGCTTTCAGCCGTCAGCGCTCAGCTATCAGCGCCCAGTATACTGTGAACCCTGGGGCCCACCGCTGACTGCTGACCGCTATTCGCTGAGAGCTGCTTTGATGGTGGGCCCACCTGGACTCGAACCAGGGACGACCCGGTTATGAGCCGGGGGCTCTAACCAACTGAGCTATGGGCCCCAGCAGAAGATCAGCGGCCGGCGCTGCGGGATCAACAGTGAGAGCCCGATGATTTCCCGGCGCCGATCGCTGCCCTACGATTCCACAAAACTCTTAAGTTTCCTGCTTCGAGTAGGATGGCGGAGTTTGCGCAGCGCCTTGGCCTCAATCTGCCTGATCCGCTCGCGGGTGACGTCAAACTGCTGGCCGACTTCCTCCAGGGTATGATCCCGTCCATCCCCGAGTCCGAAACGGAGCTTCAAGATCTTTTGCTCTCGTTCCGTCAGCGTCTCGAGAACCTGCTCGGTCTGACCGCTTAAGTTCATCCCGATGACGGCTTCGATGGGGGAGATCACCGCTTTATCCTCGATGAAGTCGCCAAGATGAGATCCTTCTTCCTCCCCGATAGGCGTTTCCAGCGAGATCGGTTCCTGAGCGATCTTCAACACTTTCCTGACCTTATCGACCGGCAGATCGATCTTCTGAGCGATCTCCTCCGGTGTCGGCTCCCGCCCGAACTCCTGGACCAGGTACCGGGAGGCGCGGGTCAACTTGTTGATGGTCTCGATCATATGAACGGGGATCCGGATCGTACGCGCCTGGTCGGCGATGGCTCGCGTGATAGCCTGGCGGACCCACCACGTGGCGTAGGTACTGAACTTATAGCCTCGTTGATATTCAAATTTATCCACTGCCCGCATCAGGCCGATGTTGCCCTCCTGAATCAGATCAAGGAATTGGAGGCCGCGATTCGTGTATTTCTTCGCGATGCTGATCACCAGGCGGAGGTTGGCCTCCACCATCTCTTTTTTTGCGAAGTGAGCCTTTTGCTCGCCGGTGGTAATGGCATGAAGCAACGACCGCAGCTCCTTGCCGGCGGCATCAGCCTCCTCCTCTACGCTCCGGATCTTCCGCTGGATGGTTGAGATCGCGTGCTCACATTCATCCAGTCCTTTCCGGTCGAGCCCCGCCCGGCGCAGAATCCCGCGTACGGCGGTCGTCTTGCCCCGGCCGTTCCCGGAGAGGGTCCTGATATCCTCCATAGACAGGCGATGGGACCGCGCCACGTCGCGGAGCTCGTGCTCCCCCTGTTCAATGCGCTCCAGGAGATTGCGAATTCTGGCCACGACCCGATCGATCACCCGCTGGTTCACATGGAGCTTGCGAATCAGCGTGGCCTGCGCCGCCTTGCGGCGTGCCAGCTCATTCAGGATCTTCTGCTGCCACCGCTCGCTCAGACGGCCGACACCGCGCTGGTAACGGCGACGGAGTCCATCAATCTTGACCTGCTCATCTCGGAGGGCTTCCAGGGCCGGCGTATGTTCGGTCAGCAACTCGCGCTCTTTCTGCTCGGAGATTTCATCAAATTCGTTAAGCGAGAGCAGTTCAAAGATACGCGCTTTCCCGTGCAACAGCCGCTCTCCGATTTCCGTAATCTCTCGAACCGCGACCCCTGCCTGGCAGACAGCTTCGGCAACCTCTTTGTGGCCCTCTTCGATGCGTTTTGCTATCTGAATCTCCCCCTCACGGGTCAGCAGAGGGGTTTTCCCCATTTCTCGCAGATACATTCGAACCGGGTCGTCAGTCCTCCCCCCGGTCGGCGGGGCCAGCTCCGGTTCGACCTCGGCGCTCTCTTCTTCCTGCTGGGGCTCCGGTGATTTCACCGCCTTCGTTCGCTCCGTCTCGTCGACGACCTCAATATCCATCTCGTCGAAAAGATTCAGGATCTTGTCGATCTGATCGCCAGAGGTGACCTCTTCCGGCAGAAAACTGTTTACCTCTTCGTAGGTCAGGTACCCCTTTTTTCGCCCAAGCGATACCAGCGGCTTAATGCCTTCTTTGATATCGGTCCGGGTGATCGTCATCGGCTTCTTCGCGTTCTTGGAGCCGGCATTGCCCCGAGCGCTCTTGGCTGACGAGGTGACCGATGCCGCCGCTGTTTTATCCTGCTTACCCTGTTTGCTCAAGACGGTCCGTGCGGGAACCGCATGTGAAGGATGCGTCGTCTGACGATGCGCTCCCCGCAGAGTGGCTTTTAACGGCTGTCTTGGCTTGCGTGTATCTGCCATGCTGTCTCCTCTTGCCTTCAGCTATCAAGTATCAGCGATTCGCTGTCAGCTATGTCCGGGTGTTATGGTGAGGCCGGGGCATGAGATCGGGTTCGGCCTCTGTCAAGCGTCAGAAACTGGGCCTGCAGGCGCTCGACGGTCGCATGATCACCGGTTCGTTCCGCCGCCTCCATCTGCCGCCGAAGCTCCTCGCCCTTCTCGCGCTCACGCCTGACCTTGAGGCGCGTAAGACAATCGGAGAGGGCGCGTTCGATCGCCTCCTCCCCCTCGTACTCCCCGAGATCTGTGGCCAGCAACTGTGAGAGCACCCGCTGCGCCTCCGGTTCCATCGTCGCGAGCGGTGTTGCGCCGCGCCGCGCGTCAGGCCCCATGATCGCATACTGAAAGATCCTGCGAAGCGTGAGATCCTGCAATTCCTCCGGCCGTACGCTCTTTCGCACGCGATCGCCCGCGCCGGGATGGTGGAGCGCCAGGTGGATGAGCTTCCACTCTATAGAGGGTAACACTCTGGGTCGCAGTGTCGGCGGCACGGTGTCCCGTTTGCGGCCTTGTATCTGGAGGTTGAGTTCGCGAACGATGGCATCATTGGGAACCGACACCCGACGCGCCAGTTTTTCCGTATAACGCCGCCGCGTCACCTCATTGTCGACGGCGCTTAAAAGAGGGAGGACGGCATTCACTGCCGCCGCCTGGCCTTCCGGACCGGCCAGATCGAATCCCAAGACCTTCCGGTCGAGCAGGAACTCCATCAGATCCTTCGAGTGTGCGAGCGCATCAGCGAAGGCTGAGGGGCCGCGCTCCCGCACAAACCGATCGGGATCTTCTCCGTCGGGAAGCAGACTGACCCGCCAGTCCAGCCCGCTGTTGAGCAGGCTCTCGACGCACCGCCGTGCCGCGGCGATCCCGGCGGGATCGGGGTCGAATACCAGATACGCCCGTGTCGTATACCGACGGAGCAGGGCGATCTGTTGCGCGGTCAGCGCCGTGCCCAGGACGGCTACCGTATGCTGTATGTCATGCGCGTGCAGCGCGATCAGGTCGAGATACCCTTCCACCACGACCGCCGAACCCTGATCGCGAATGGCGGATGCCGCCTGGTGCAGGCCGAACAGGTGCGCCCCTTTCTTGTAGATGGGGGTCTCGGGGGAGTTCAGATATTTCGGCAGCGAATCGTCCAGGACACGACCACCGAAGGCGATGACCTGACCCGTCGAATCGCAGATCGGGATCATGAGCCGGTTGCGGAACCGGTCATACGCCCCGCTTCCCTCTTTGCGCGGCAGTGCCAGCCCCGCCTCCTCCACCTGCTTCTTGGAAAATCCTCTTCGCACCAGGTGGCGCAGGAGCCCGTCCCAGGACGCCGCGGCGTAGCCGAGTCCGAACCGCTCGACGACCGAATCCGGGATACCGCGACGCTTCAGATAGTCGCGGGCGGGCGCCCCGATCGTCTGATGTTGAAGCTGATGGCGAAAGAATTCTGCCGCCGCCGTGTGGATCTGCAGCAGCCCGGGGCGCGCGCGCTCGGTCTGCCCCGTCCCGCCCGCGGTCTGTGTCTGGAATCGCGTCGGCAGACTGATGCCGGCGCGCTCGGCCAGCGACCGGACGGCCTCGGGGAAGCTCCAGCGCTCCTGCCTCATCAGGAAACCGATCGCATCCCCGCCCTCCCCGCAACCGAAACAGTGAAAGATCTGACGCTCCGGGTTCACGGTGAAGGAGGGGGTCTTTTCGTTATGGAAGGGACACAGGGCCTTATAGTAACGTCCGGCGGGCTTCAGGGGGAGGTATCGGCCGACAAGCTGCACGATGTCAGTGCCGGCCAGCACCTGGGCGACTACCTCCTCCGCAATCACTATTCGCGCATCCTTTTCATGCCGCTCCGCCCATGGACACGCCATGGGGATACAACTCAACAATGGTGGCGCCGATCCCACCCTCCCGATAATCAGCTACTCGAAAGCGTTCGACCAGCGGATGGTCCGCAAGCAACTCCATGACGGTTTTTCTGAGGATTCCCGAGCCCTTTCCATGGATGATACGAACAGTAGGCAGTCCGACGATAAATGCATCTCCGACATACTGGTCAAGACGACGAGCCGCTTCAATTGCATCACATCCGATCAGATTCAGCTCGGTTGTGACGTCGTCCTGCGCCCTGGACAGCCGGATCGGCCTGCTCGTTTCACCCAGACCGGCGTCGCCATAAGACGCCACCGCCTCCAGAGGGACCCGCACCTTCCCAAGCGGAAGCCGGATCTCTACGATGCCGGCAGACGACGGTTTCCCGATCACGATTCCGCGTTGCCCAAGTCCCTTGATGACCACCTCCTGCCCGTCTCGTACTGACGCCGCGTCAATGCTTCGTACAACGCGGTCCGAACCGATCATGTCGTCGAGCTTGGCCTTCGTCTGCCGCTCGAGGTCGATAAGCCGTTGCCGGACCTGCTGTGCCGACCGCCCGCGCGACTGCGCCGACCTGAACTCCCGGAGGAGGTGATCGATCTCCGATCGGGCCTCAGCAACCGCACCCTCGGTCTGTTCGCAGGCGCGACGGTACAGTTGCTCAGCCTCAGCTCGCGCCGCGTCCCGCCGCGCCTCAGTCTCGCTGCGCGCCTTGGCGGTCTCGGTCGCGTCCCGGGTCAGCGCCTCACGCTCTACGGCGAGTCGTTGGTGCTCACCCTCCAGTTGATCCAGCAGCAGCCGCAACGGATCGCGTCCTTCGCCGAGCAGCCTTTCGGCCTGCCGGATGACGCTCGGAGGCAACCCGACCCGAGAGGCGATCGCCAAGCCGTGACTGCGACCAGAAAGTCCAACTAATAATTTATACAGCGGTCTCAGCGTGTCAAGATCGAACTCGACGCAGCCGTTTTCGATGCGAGGGTGGGAATAGGCATGGGCCTTGATGGCGTCCAGGTGCGTCGTCGCGACGACCAACGCGCCTCGCTCCAGCAGCGCATCCAGGATCGCGATGCCCAGGCACGCCCCCTCCACCGGGTCGGTGCCGGCGCCCAGTTCGTCGAGCAATACCAGGGTCCCGGGGTGCACCGCGTCAAGAATACGCCGAATCTGGCTGATATGCGAGGAGAAGGTGCTCAAGCTTTGCTCAATGCTCTGCTCATCTCCGATGTCCGCCAGAACGCCGCTGAAAAAGGGGACCTCTGAGTCCGGAGAGGCCGGCAGATGCAGGCCGGCCTGCGCCATCAGCGAGAGCAGACCCGCGGTCTTTAAGGCGACCGTTTTGCCGCCGGTATTCGGTCCGGTAATGAGCAGGGCATCAAAGCCGTCGCCAAGACGCAGGTCGATCGGGATCGTCTGATGGGTCCCGGCTGCGTTTGCCCGTTCGAGTAAGAGGGGATGCCTGGCCTCCTTAAGCAGCAGCGGGCCCGCGTCCTTCAAGGCGACAGGGGCGCAGCGCAGCGCGTCGGCAAATCGGGCGGCGGCGCATCGGACGTCCAGGTCGGCCGTCAGGAGAATTGTCGAGAGCACGGCATCGGCCTTCGATCGGAGAGACGCGGTGAGCGCGGCCAGCACCCGTCTGATCTCCTCCGCTTCAGATCGCTGCAGCAGCCGCACGTGGTTATTGAGCTCGACTACCTCTTGAGGCTCCAGGAAGATCGTGACGCCGCTGACCGACCGATCCTGGACGACGCCCTTCAGGGCGGTCCGGTAGTTCGGTTTGACAGGGATCACGTACCGCTCGTTTCGAATGGTCACAAGCGGCTCCGCGAGGCAGGGCTGAACGGCAGGGGCCGTCAGCAACGACTGTAATCGGGTATGGATCAGGTGGCGGAGTTCATGGAGTCGTAGCCGAAGCTGGTTGAGCTTTCGGCTGGCGGTGTCCTTGATCTCTCCGGTCGCCTCTATTGCCGCGTGAATCGCTTCTACCAGGTCGGTGTGATCATCCAGTCGGGAGCCGATCGCATGCAGCAATGGACACAGCTCCCTGGAGCGGGCGATTGTGCGGCGGATCTCGGCCGCCGCTTCCAGCGATACGGCGACCCTGACCAGATCGATGGCCGCAAGTACGGCCCCTTCCGGTCGAGATTGCCGAAGCGACTCCCTGATGTCGCGCAATTGGTCAAATGGAAGCGCGACCTCTCTGGACAGCAGCACCCGGAATTCTTCGACCTCATTCCGGACTTGCTGCGCTTCTTCCAGCGTGGGGAGCGGGTGGATATCTTGTGATAACTCTCGGCCCAGGGGCGATCCGGCCTTGGCGGCCAGTCTGGTTTGAATGGCGGGCCACTCCAGGACCTCGAGGGTATGCTGGTCAATCCGATTCATTAGACGTGGGGGCCCCCGGATGTCCGGCGACCGCATCGGCACACCCTAAAATAGCGAGGGGACTCGTTGTCGAGTCCCCTGAACGATCTACCCCTGAACGGGGTCCGCTCACAATGAGACGATCGCGCGGTTATCACCGCTGTGATAATGCCTCCTTGACCAGTTGACTGGCTACCTTTCCATCAGCCCGGCCTGCGATCTCCGGCATCAGGACCGCCATGACCTTGCCCATGTCCTTCAGAGAGCTCGCCTGCGCCGTGAGAAGCGCCTCCTCAATCTTGCTTCGAAGCTCTTCCGGAGAGAGCGGAGGGGGCAGGTAGGCCTCGAGGAGCGTCAACTCGGCCTCCTCCTTGGCAGCCAGCTCATCTCGCCCCCCCTTCCTGAACTGTTCGATCGCCTCTTTTCGGGTTTTGCAAGACGCAATGACTGCCTGGATGATTTCTGCGTCGTCTAACTCTCCGCGCCTTTCTATTTCTCGATTCTTGATAAGCGCGTACAGAAGCCGAAGCACCGACGTCCTCAACCGATCCCCGCTCTTGAGGGCTGTCTTGAGGTCTTCGGCCAATCGCGCCTTTAACACGCCCACGTTCTACTCGGCACCGAAGCGGACGCGCTTCGCCGCCTTCTTTCTGGCGGCTATCGATTTTTTCTTCCGCTTGACACTAGGCTTCTCATAATGCTCGCGCTTGCGAAGTTCAGACAACACCCCGGCCTTCTCGCACTGTTTCTTGAAACGGCGGAGGGCGCCCTCGAACGACTCGTCCTCCTTTACCGTCACACTCGCCATCCCCTTTACACCCCCTTGTCAATCGCGATGAGATTAGCTACGGTTTGACATGCCCCCCTGTGAACGTTGGAATCTGCCGCGTGAAGTGTAAGTTACTAAAAGATAGCATCCTTTACACATACATGTCAATATTTTTACCGGCAATGGGTCACTGCGCGGCCTCGACAACAGCGACCTTCTTCATGACGTCACCGCGCTTGATCTTCGTGACGATATCCATCCCCTCTACGACTTGGCCGAACACCGTGTACCTGCCATCGAGCATGGACAGGGGCGCCAGGGCGATATAGAACTGACTCCCGGTGCTGTTGGGCGCAGCGGTCTTCGCCATGGCGACCGCTCCGGTCAGGTGTTTGCGGGCATTCACCTCATCCTTTGACTATCGCTATTCTCGAACAATGGTCACTTTGGTCATTTTCACATCTTCGAGCGGTCGATCATTGCTGTCGCGGGGAACGTTGCTAATAGCGATGGCCACATCAAGACCTTCTACGATTTCACCGAAGACTGAGTGCTTGCCGTCTAGAAACGGAGTAGGCGCAACGGTGAGAAAAAATTGACTGCCGTTGGTGCCGGGGCCCGCATTAGCCATAGAAAGCATTCCAGGTTTAGAATGGTTGAGATCTTTATGAAACTCGTCGTCGAAACGATAGCCGGGGCCACCGCGGCCTGTGCCCGTGGGGTCGCCGCCTTGAATCATGAATTTGGGAATAACACGGTGAAAAATAAGCCCATCAAAGTAATGGGATTTCCCCTTTTTCCCAGTGTAAGGATCGGTCCATTCTTTCTTTCCCTCAGCGAGCTCGATGAAATTGGTCACCGTCTTTGGAGCCTCTTTTTCGAACAATTTGATTTTGATTTTACCCTTTGTAGTTTCCATTATTGCGTATAACACTTTGCCTCCTTGTTTTTGTTCTGTTTTGGCGTAGCCGATTGTTGGAATTGCTAAACTCAGCAGAATAGATACAATCAATACGCGAACCATATTGTGCTCCCCTTTATTATTTTCTGAGTTAGGGTGACCAACGTGCTTTGTAATAATTTGCTCGATTAACGGTGAGACGTCTCCCGCCGGTGCCGTCGGCATTCATAATGAAAATTACTACTGTCCAGTTATCAATCGAACAATAACAACTGGTTACAGCCCTCGTCCTCCACGGTCGCCCCCGGCGTGAGCGTAAGTGCTTGGATCAAGGGTATGCGTTCAAATAGAGTCACGCTGAGCACCTGAAGAATTGTGTAGAGGCTGTGGTGGAGCCGGGGTTGCATCGCGCGCAGCTACGTCTCGATGTTGCGGAGACTTTCGCGATAAGTCAACTACAGGTAATATTCCCTAGCAATCACCTTCCGGCGAAGTCTCTGGAGAATCGACATTCCACATGGCCTAGACTACGCATCTGACATTTTGTGAAGTTGTCATCACTCAGACCGTCCGAAGCCACACCGGGCTGATTACGCAGAAACTACCTCTGTCAGTTTGAGGTGTCAATCGAATTATGGGTCTTGAGAAAACGGGCGCAGCAGGTAGCATCCCTCCCGCATCAACTCCCTGCTACCAGGAGCCGCTGGCGGCGCCTCCTCCACCAGGTCCTCTAACCCGACTAATCGCAAGATTGCCAGCGGATTCACATAGGTCCGGCCGGGTTGGATTACGGCCCGCGCCTGATCTCGAACTCAAACAGCAGCAACTGTTCGGCCGACCCGATATAGAACGAACCGAGCTCCAGGATGACCGCCTTGGCGGCAGGATCAAGCGATGGAAAGAGGAGCAAGCCCTCCCGATCGAGTTTCGGAGGCACAACGATGTAGCTGGTCAACACCGTCTCCTCAAACACTCGCAGAACCTTTGCCGACTCTCCCTTTTCGGAAAAGAGGCTATACAGCTCATCATAGGAAATCGCCGCCAAGCGGCGATCCTGCTGATCGACCAATGCGGCCTGGCCCGGGTCGAAATTGATACGATCCTGGCCCACATTCTGGATTCGCAGAATGAACGCGAGAAGACCTTTCGTTCGTCTCGGGAATATCTTAAACGGATCCGGTAGGGTTGTTCGCCGGGTGTAGTACGCCTCGAGGCCCTTCGGCGTCAAAGGCTCAACGGTGACGGTCGCGCCCGGAAGGGTCGCAATGATCAGATCGCCCTGAGCCCGCAATGTGGGCAGACGTTGCACCCCTGGCCGCAGCGCCGATTCGCCGCTCCGGCCTGACGCGCATGCGGCCAGCGATACCACGACGATCAGGAGAAAAAAGCGGGCCAAAGGCCCGCTGCGAAATAAGGGCTTCACGCGCTACCGTATAGTCGAATTGCGTCAGGCCACAAGCGCTCGCAGGCGGGCAATGCGCTCCTCGATGGGCGGGTGGGTGGAGAAGAGCTTGAACAGGACGTCCCCGCGAAGCGGATTGACGATGAACAGGTGCGAGGTGGCAGGGTTCGCCTCCATGGGCAGACGGGTGGCGCCCGTCTCCAGCTTCTGAAGGGCCGCGGCCAGCGCATACGGCTTGTGGGTCAGTCGGGCGGCCGATTCGTCGGCATGGAACTCCCGTGACCGCGAGATCGCCAGTTGAATGAGGGTCGCTGCGATAGGGGCCAGGATGGCCAGGAACAGAAATCCCGCACCCCCTCCGCGGTCTTCGTTATCGCGGCTGCCGCCGCCAAAGTACGGCATCCACATCGCCATCCTGGCCAGCATCACAATCACACCGGCAAGCGTGGCCGCAATAGTGCTGATCAGCGTATCGCGATTTCGCACGTGGGCCAGCTCGTGCGCCATCACCCCTTCCAGTTCCTCCTCGTTGAGAATTCGGAGGATCCCGTGGGTGGCCGCGACGGCCGCATGTTCGGGGTCCCGCCCGGTCGCGAAGGCGTTTGGGGCCTCGGTGGGAATGATGTAGATCCTGGGCATCGGCATTTGGGCCCTCAGCGTGAGTCCGTGGACCACTCTGTAGAGCCCGGGCGCCTCAGCCTCGGTGACGGGCTGGGCCCTGTACATCGCCAGGACGATCCGGTCCGAAAACCAATAGGCTCCGAAGTTCATGATGAAGGCCATGACGAAGGCCATGCTCATCCCGCGGCTTCCGCCAAAGTAGCCCCCGATCAGGATCAACAGGCCGGTCAGCAGCCCGAGCAGCGCTGTGGTTTTCAAGGTATTATTCATGTGCCCTCACCCTCCTTGATGCAACGCGGAGGTTGGTGTATATCCGCGCTGATCTCACATTCTTACTATACGCTAGTACAGCACTTCTACTCTGTCAAGGATAACCGGTTCCACGGCGATTCAGCCGGTTGACCGATCATTGCCCTTTAGAGATTGGCTCGGCGAAGCAGGCCGCGTCTTCTGATCGGCACTAGTCCCTCCTCTTCGCGGCCCTCCCAGTGTTTCATCTCGGTATCGAATTGTTCGGCCATCGCCCGCAGCAGTTCATTCATCTGGTGCTGCATCCGTTCCATCCGATCCCGCATGTTCAGAATGACCTCGACCCCGGCCAGATTTACGCCGAGCTCCTTCGTCAGCCGCAGGATCAGTTCAATCCGCTCGACATCCTCTTGCGAGTAGACCCGCGTGTTCCCCTCGGTACGGGCCGGCCGAAGGAGCCCTTCCCGCTCATAGACCCGAAGGGTCTGCGGATGGATATCGAACATCTCGGCTACGACGCTGATCGAATATCGACGACGCCGCTGCCCCACCTTCGTCCCCCTTTCAGTTTCCCCGCGCCAATAAGAAGATCGTTACTTCTCGATTGCGCGCCTCGGATCTTCCGGATGCAGGCGCCCCAACTCGCGGAACAGCTCCTGCGATCGCGTATCGAGGTTCCGAGGCAACACAATCTTGATGGTGACGAACTGATCGCCGCGCCCCGGCCCCTTCAAGTGCGGCACCCCCATAGTACGGAGACGAAAGACCTGCCCGCTGCTTGTCTCAGGGGGAATTCGCATCGAGGCCTTTCCGTCCACAGTCGGGACCTCGATCTTCGCCCCCAGCGCGGCCTCAGACACGGAGATCGGCACCTCGCAGTAGATATTATCCCCCTTCCGTTCGAAGAAGGAGTGGGGGCGGACACGCGTCACGATGTAGAGGTCCCCCGACGGACCCCCCAGTCGTCCCGCATGGCCTTTACCCTGGACCCTGACGTTCGAGCCATTTTCTACACCTGGCGGGATTTTCACGGCGATTCGTTCGGCCTTGAGCACTGCCCCTGATCCATGACAGGAGTCGCACAGGGACGAGGGAAGCTTGCCGGTCCCACGGCACCTGGCGCACGCCTGATGTCCGCCAAAGAGCCCGGACCTCCCTCGCACCCGTCCGCTTCCTTCGCAGGCTGGACAGGCGTAAAACTGGCCCCCTGTTCTGCCTCCCGTCCCCGAACAGGAGGGACAAGGCGCGCGTCGCTGGAGGCTGATCTCGGTGGAGAGGCCACGAACCGCGTCTTCGAACTTCAGGTCGACGGCGTAATGGAGATCTTCGCCCTTTGAAGGCTCAGTCTGAGTCTCCTGCCCATGTCGGCCAAGGAGGTCAGAGAAGAGATCTTGTATCCCGCCTGGGCCCCCGAGGTCAAACCGGCTGAAGTCGAACCCGCCAGGCCCTGCTCCGGCCCGCCGGCCCGCCTCAGCCTCCGCGCCAAAGACCTGGTGCCCGAACTGGTCATACTGCTGGCGCTTGGCCTGGTTACTCAAGACCTCATACGCCTCGGTGATCTCCTTGAACTTCGCCTCGGCCGCCTTGTTGTTGGGGTTGACGTCAGGATGGTGCTTCCTGGCCAGGCGCCGATAGGCCTGCTTGATCTCCTTATCCGAGGAGCCCCTGCGAACGCCAAGGACCTCATAGTAGTCGCGCTTATTCATGCTTGTACTGACTTAGGCGTCTAGGCTGAAGGCTGAAGGCTATACACGCCCGACGTGTGAGTGATCACGTATGACGTACCCCTAGCAGCCTTCAGCCTATCCGCCTTGTAGTTACCTTTTACGCCCTCTCACTTCACGTCGATCTTCACTTGTTTGGGTTTCGCCTCTTCCGCTTTCGGCATGGTGACCTCCAGCACGCCGTCCTTGAACACCGCCTTGATCTTGTCCTGCTGGACGACGGTGGGCAGGGTGAAGGCGCGCTGAAACGCCCCATATGAGCGCTCGATTCGAAGGTAATTTTCCTCCTGGACCTCGCGCTCGAACTTCCGCTCGCCCTTCAGCATCAGGGTGTTGTCCTGCACCTGGATGTCGATGTTGTCCCGGCTGACCCCGGGCAGTTCCGCCTTCATGACGATGCTGTCGATCGTCTCGAAGATATCCACGGCGGGCGACCACATCGAGGTTGTCAAGCCCTCCTCGTCATCCGTGCGGGTCCTGGACAGCGTCTGATCGAACAGGCGGTTCATCCGTTCCTGAAGCGTCATCACGTCGCGGAATGGATCCCATCGAACGATCGCCATCTACGTTTCCTCCTTTCCTGTGTTATTTTTTATCGCTTTTTCCGCCGAGATCTTCGAACTCGGCATCGACCACCCCACCTTCCGGCGCCCCCTGCGATGGCTCACCCTGAGCCTGTCCGCCAGGCGCCTCCTGCTGCTTACTCTGGGCCTGCTGATAGAGCAGCTCAGCGAGCCGGTGGGAGGCCTTGGTGAGTTGATCAAGCGCTTCGCGTTGCTTCCCCATCTCTTCGCCCTTCAAGGCCTCCTTGGCCGCGTTAATGGCGGTCTCCAGGGTGCCCAGCTCGGAGATCGGGAGCTTTTCGCGATTGTCGTTCAGCATCTTCTCCGTCTGATAGCACAGGCTGTCGAGCTGATTCCGGACCTCGATCTCCTCGCGCCGCTTCTTATCTTCCTCGGCACACCGATCGGACTCTTTGACCATTCGATCGATCTCGTCCTTGGTCAATCCGGAACTGGCCGTGATTGTAATCTTCTGCTCCTTGCTGGTGGCAAGGTCCTTGGCGGCAACGTTGAGGATCCCGTTGGCATCGATGTCGAACGCCACCTCGATTTGTGGAATGCCGCGCGGCGCCGTCGGGATCCCCACCAGGTGGAAACGCCCCAGCGTTCGGCTGTCCCTGGCCAGTTGTCGCTCCCCCTGGAGGACATGAATCTCGACGCTGGTCTGGTTGTCGGCCGCCGTCGTAAAAAGCTCGCTCTTGCGGGTCGGGATAGTCGTGTTCCGTTCGATCAGACGAGTCATCACCCCGCCCAGGGTCTCGATCCCCAGCGACAGCGGTGTGACGTCCAGGAGGACCACGTCTTTAACGTCACCGACCAATACGCCGGCCTGGATGGCTGCGCCGACCGCGACCACCTCGTCGGGATTGACCCCCTTATGCGGTTCCTTTCCAAAGAGCTCCCGTACGAGTTGCTGGACCTTGGGCATCCTGGTCTGGCCACCCACCAGCACGACCTCATCGATGGTTGCGGGATCGAGACCGGCATCCTTCAATGCCTGGCGGCAGGGCCCGATGGACCGTTGGATCAGGTCCTCGACCAATTGTTCGAGCTTCGCCCTTGTGAGTTTGATGCTCAGGTGCTTCGGGCCGGAGGCGTCGGCTGTGATGAACGGCAGATTGATCTCGGTCTCCAGCACCGTGCTGAGCTCGCATTTGGCTTTTTCTGCCGCCTCTTTCAGACGCTGAAGCGCCATCCGGTCCTTCCGCAGGTCGATCCCCTGGTCCTTCTTGAACTCTTCCACCAGCCACGAGATGATTCGCTCGTCGAAGTCGTCGCCTCCGAGATGGGTATCGCCGTTGGTGGATTTGACCTCAAAGACCCCTTCACCCAACTCCAGGATCGAAATGTCGAATGTTCCGCCTCCCAGGTCGTAGACGGCGATCTTCTCATCCTTCTTCTTATCCAGGCCGTAGGCCAGCGATGCTGCCGTCGGCTCGTTCACGATCCGGAGCACCTCGAGGCCGGCAATCTTGCCGGCGTCCTTGGTGGCCTGGCGCTGCGAGTCGTTAAAATAGGCGGGAACGGTGATCACCGCCTGCGTGATCTTCTCGCCGAGATAGGCCTCGGCATCGGTCTTCATCTTCTGGAGGATCATGGCAGAGATCTCGGGCGGCGAATAGCCCTTCCCTCTGACCTCAACCGAGGCATCGCCGTTGGCGGTCTGAACCACCTTGTACGGCACCAGCTTGATCTCATGGTTGACCTCATCATACCGACGGCCCATGAAGCGCTTGATAGAAAAGATTGTGTTTTCGGGGTTGGTGGTCGCCTGCCGCTTGGCAACCTGACCGACCAGCCGCTCTCCCTCCTTCGAGAAGGCCACGACCGACGGGGTCAATCGACCGCCCTCGGCATTAGGGACCACCACAGGGTCCCCCGCCTCCATAACCGCCATCACTGAGTTGGTTGTTCCAAGGTCGATACCGAGAACTTTTGGCACCTTTTGCCCTCCTTATAAGAGATTTGCGATTGTCGATTGAGCTATGCGTAGACTTGCTCTTCAGTGTTCTCACACGAAAAGATAATACGTTATCGTATAGCTGTCAAGTTTATATGACAGAATTTATTTAGATTTATATCGGTCCCTGTCGGTTGCTACGTTCGGAAAAACCCCTTGACTCACCGTCGCACACGGGTTAACGTTTCGTTAATCTATTGAATTTTCGAGTTGAATGGACGGTCCATTGTCTTGATTTGAGGAGGGGGTATGGAATCGACTACGACTCATATCGTTGTCCTCATTACGGCCGGCTCCAAGCATGAAGCCGAGGCGATCGGCAAGGCGCTGGTCGAGTCCAGGCTGGCAGCCTGCGTGAATATCTTGGAGCACGTATGGTCGCTTTTCCGATGGCAGGGAGTGATCGAGCGTCAGGAGGAGGTGCTCATGCTGGTAAAGAGCCGAAGCGACCTCCTCCCTTCTATTATTCAGGTTGTAAAAGAGATGCACTCTTACACGGTACCGGAGGTGATCGCGCTACCTATTCTTGCCGGATCACCCGATTACCTCGCCTGGGCGGACGAATCGATACGGCAAACATCCTGAGGCCCGCCGCCGGTTGCTTGTCGCGGCAACGCCGCTTCTCCATTCGGACTGCGTGAACCGTAGTATCACCTCCCCGTCAGTCCGTGTCGGGAACCTTTCGCTTGAAAAGCTTGACAGACTGAGCAAAGCAGGATATAAAATCCTGCGACCACCCGCTGCTGCGGAGGCTCTGCAGAAAGAACGGATCGCCACGGCTTCTTGATTGCTGCCAGCTCTGGCCCGGACACCCTGACAGGAGGTCAAGATGGACCATCGATTCCCCCGAAGACTCCTAGGGGTCGCGATCGCTGTGTCGGTGAGCGTATCGCCTTTTGCCGTTACACCGGCCCTGCCGTCCGCACATCCGGCTCACAACAATCGCCTTGCTGAACCCCTACAGCCCCCGATCCTTTCAGATAATCAACTGACAGCCGCTGTCGTCTTATCCCCTGTTGATCGCCGCATCCAACCCCAGAGCGACATCCTCGATGGTGCGCTTCGCAAAACGGGCGAATACGAAGCGACCTTGCGGGAGGGATTGGCCCATTCGTCCGTGGGGATGCAGGCGTTGACGGCGGGAGATCGGGTGAGGGCTCAGCAGGAGCTGGAGACCTCATTACGCATTCTGTCGAAGCTTCCTGAGGTGGCAACCCCGGATGATCTTCGCCTCCAACTGATCGAAGAGACCGCGCTTCTTAAAGCGGCACTTGCCGGCGCTTCTCCCGCCCAAGTTGCCGATGGCCAAGTTGCCGAAGAAGAGGAGAACGAAGCCGATACGGAGGCGACCCCGGACCTGGTTGTTTCCGGGGAAGAGCCGAGCTTAGCGCCTGTAGCCGGTGAGATCGTATCGCTTTCAGACCTGGATCTCAGCGACTTTGACGTACCGATCGAACTCAACGAACAAGTCAAGACATACATCGAGTATTACCAAACCCGAAAATGGGGGGTGATGAGCCGGGCTTTTGAGCGATCAGGTCGCTACCTGCCGATGATGCGTAGCATCTTTCGGGATCAAGGCCTCCCGCTGGATCTCGTTAACCTTGCATATGTCGAAAGTGCGTTCATTTCTCGCGCCTACTCCAGGGCGAAGGCCTCCGGGATCTGGCAGTTTATCAAACCGACCGGGAATCGGTATGGGATGAGAGTCAACTACTGGCTTGATGAGCGGAGGGATCCGGAAAAGGCAACCCGTGCGGCAGCCGCTTACCTGAAAGATCTGTATGAGATGTTTCACTCCTGGCCGCTGGCGCTGGCCGCATACAACGCAGGTGAGCAGCGGGTTCAGCGGGCCATTGAACAACAGGGAACCACCGATTTCTGGTCGTTAAGGCTTCCGAAGGAAACCAAGCTCTATGTCCCAGCCTTCATGGCGGTCACCATTATTGCCAAGGACCCAGATCGGTACGGATTTATCGGACCGGTTGAAAAGCCCTGGGAGATAGAGCGAGTGACGGTGCCCGGGGCCATTGAGCTGCGTTCTGTGGCTCGGACGGTAGGTGTTTCGCCGGATGTGATCCGCGATCTGAATCCGGCCCTCATGCGAGGAATCACCCCCGTCGGCGTTTCTGAGTACGAAATCCTGCTGCCGCCCGACACCAAGGAGATCCTCCTGGCTAACCTCGATCAGCTCCCTCGATACTCCTCCCGTGAGCCGGTCAGAACGGCGGTGAAACAGCATCGAGTCCGAAGAGGGGAGACCTTGAAATCAATTGCGTCGCAGCACCGGACGACTACTGCCAAGCTCGCCAGCCTTAATGGGGTGAAGGTTGGCGACAGGCTGAAGGTGGGAGCGGTACTCCAATTGCCGCCGGCCACACCATCGAGAAAGTTGGCCTCAGCCTCAGGTCGAATCACCCAGCCCCAGACTGCTGCAGCCCAAGCCTCGAAACCCGTTTCTCTCGCTAGCTCGGTCGTCCACGTCGTCAGGCGTGGCGAGACCCTTTGGGGAATCGCCAAGGCCTATGCAGTGACGCCTGAAGAACTGCAGCAATGGAACGACTTGCAGCGCCGGGTAGAGCTTAAACCGGGGCAGGCCTTACAGGTGGTCGCCCAGACCGCTAAAGGCAACCGTAAGGCCCGTCGGGGTGCCCCTGCTCCTCCAACCCATGCCCTATACCGCGTGAAAAGTGGCGATACCCTGTGGGAAATTGCCAGGGTCCACGATGTCACGCCGGACGAACTCCGCCGTTGGAACGACTTGGGGCGCAAGACGACGCTGTGGGTAGGCCAGGAGTTAAAGATTCGCGTCAGCGAGAGCTAACCAGGCCTCTTCGCGGCTTCCCCGCACCGTGTCCGGGACTTGTGACGGCATACCGTGTGGCGAAATGCGCCATGAACGCAAGGGGCACGCGCTTCCAATGCCGTTCAGGGTTTATTTGTGTCGCTTGGCGGAGCTGATCGGCGGGTTCGGTTCATTGTAGGCGTCACGTTCATTGCAGCAAGCTTGCTGGTCTATCCGCTCTACCTCGTGATTCTACTCCTTCCACTCTCCATCACAATGAAGCTGCGCATTACTCTGCTCGCATCGCTTCTAAGCTAAGGCATGTTTGGCGCCGGCTTGTGTCTGAGCGGACGAGAAGGGTACGAGTGGCTCAAGCGTCGCGTGCGTCGCTGAACCGCATCAGGCGGCCCGACCGCCCCCTGCCCGTCCGGTCTTAGCGTGTGAAATATCTTCTTTCATCCGGTTATCAGTCCTCAGCCAACTAAAAATCAATCCACTCAAGATATTTTACCCGGGATGGCCAACTGATTTATTCCAGCCAGTTTCACCAATATTAAGCGATTGCATATACGCCAAAATGCGTATTGACTGATACAGCCACATCATAGATACTGCATAATCGCGTGCCTAGTCTCGTGCGTGCTTTCGCGGTCGCGCGTGAGACTCCGCAATAGAATGCTTCAAGTGTATACGCAATTCATTGCACGCTATAAGCACCCATTGCTGAACATGCACGGGTAGTATACATCTCCATGTCATATGGCGCTGACCGCTTGTCTTTGTTGATCGCAAAGGAGGTGGTTCTTATCGACTGCTAGTTGGTTGCCAGGCGCTGGCTTGGTGCGTGCCGTGCCGGATTCATACGTACAGAGATCCCGCTCTTTGCTCATCCTGGAGGCAGCATGTTCCGTGTGGCGGTACTCCCGCTGATACCTACCAATAACGGAGGCAGATACGGATGAATGAGATGAGTATCAAAGATCATTTGCTGGTACGAGGTCAGAGGATCGGCCTCGTGTTGCTCGTCATGTTGTTGGCGGCGCTCGGGACTGCCTTCCCCGTCTCGGCGGCCAAAAGTCCCCAGCTTCCGCTCGATGCCGGAACCATCCCGCAGTTTGCACAGCCGCTGCCGCTGCTCAGTATCGGCGGAGACGGCACGAGCGGCATCGCGACCTTCGGCGGGATCGGACCGACGGAGATCCACATCTGTGAGTTCGATGCGAAGGTGCTGCCGTCGGGTACACCAGGCGTAACGGCCAATACCCGTTCGTGGGGATATGTGTATGGGACTACCTGTCCGGCGCCGTCCGATCCGACCTATACGCGTGACAGCTTTATCGGTCCGGTGCTCGTGGCCATTCGTGACATGGGGACCCAACTGAAACTGGTGAACGACCTTCCAAGCGCCCATGATACCGGCGTGCTGGCATACAAGTATTCCGTCGATCAGACGGTCCACTGGGCCGATCCGCTGAACGCTGAGGCCGACGACTGCCATCATGCCGCACTGATGGGAGAGATCCCAGCCTTTGGCAGTGATTGCTCCAAGAACTATGCGGAAGTCTCCTCACCGCTTAATCCGACTATCCCGGCCGCTCTCCACCTGCACGGCGGCCTCGTCCCACCGGAACTGGACGGCGGTCCGGATGCCTGGGTGACGAGCACCGGTATCAAGGGCCATGGCTACTACACCTCTCCTTCTCCCGATCCGATCCCGAGCAACGGGTTTGTCTACAACTATCCCAACCGCCAGGAAGCGTCGGCGTTAATCTTTCACGATCACGTTCTGGGCAACCTGCGCCTGAACCTCTATGCGGGGATTGCGTCCGCGTACGTGATTGAAGATCCCGCCATCATCCGGACCGATGCGACCGGGGTGTGGGTCAGTACGGCCATCGCCCCCCTCGCTTCCTGTGAATCGGCTTCAAAGAAATGCCTGCCGAAGAACCTTCCGGGCTCTGCCGAAATTGTCCCGATCGTCATCCAGGACCGCATCTTCGACACGAACGGACAGTTGCTCTGGCCTGCCGACAGCATTCGCGGGGTCCAGTTGAGCCCGAATCCCGAGCATCCCTACTGGGTTCCGGATTTCTTCGGCGACACCATCGTGGTCAACGGCAAGGCGTGGCCGTATCTCGATGTCCAGCCCAAGCGCTACCGGTTCCTTTTTATCAACGCGTCTCACTCTCGTATCTACGACCTGAAGCTGGGCGTGCCGATGTGGATTATCGCGACCGACGGCGGATATCTGGATAAACCGGTCAAGGTCGACCATCTGCCCATCACCTCCGGCGAGCGCTATGAGGTGATCATCGATTTTGCCGGGAAGGCCGGGCAAAACCTGATCCTCGCCAATACCGCCGCAGCGCCCTATCCGGACGGGACGTCGCCGAATCCCGCGACGCTGGGCCGGGTCATGCAGTTTCGCATCCAGACGCCGGGAACGCCTGTCGTTGACGCCAGCTACGACCCGGCCTCCGGTACGCCGCTGCGGCCGGAAAAGAACGAGCTCGTGCGCCTGGTCAAGCCCAAGAAGGGCAAGCTGGCCGTGAAAAAGAAGCAGGTCGCAGCGACCCGCCAGCTTGTCTTTAACGATGTGAACGGCCCGGCCCAGAACGCCGTCAACCCGGTGACCGGCGAATTGACGGCATACCCCGGAGGGCGGCTGGAGATCCTGTCCAACAATACCAAGTGGTCCGGTGAATCGAGCAGGACCTATGGCGATTTTACCCCGGTGCCGCTTGGCGGAGTCACGAACTACTACTCGGAGTTCAATGGGGAGGGTACTATCGAGGTTGTAGAGTTTGTCAACTTGACCAGCGTGTCGCACGCCCAACACCTGCACGGGACCACATTCCAGGTTCTCAATCGACAGAACCTTAATAAGGGCGCCTATGTGGCGGCCTACAATACGGCGTTTCCGGGAGGAAGCTTCATTGCCGGCTTCGGCCCGCCCTTGAACTACAATCCATCCGATGCCTCCGGCAGGAAGTACGGCGGCAATCCCGATGTCAAACCGTTCCTGCAAGGCTCCGTGATTCCGCCGCGGCCTGAAGAGGCGGGATGGAAGGATACCGTCATCGTCCTCCCCGACCAGGTGACCCGGGTGGCCGTACGCTATGCGCCCACCGATATCCCGGTAAAAGCTAAAGCGGAGGAGTTGTACTTTCCCTTTGATCCCAGCGGGGGTTCCGTTGGCGGGGAGCGGTACGGTTTCGTCGATCATTGTCACATGACCGAACACGAAGACAACGAGATGATGCGGCCCAGCCTGATCAATTTGAATCCGAGTGCGCCGGTACCGGGGGACAGGCTGCTGAAGAAGGGCGTCGACTACTGATGCTGCATCCGGTTGTCCGTGCCGATCACATCATGCTCGGGAAGGCTACGACGATCAGGACTACAGCTAATCTACTGGGATAAGGAGCGCCAGCCTATGAAGCGGTTATCAATCTATCTCGCAGTGGCCATAGGGATCTTAATTGGGAACGATGCCTACGCGACCTCCGTTCAGACGCACGAGCCGGCCACGATCTTTGCTCGTGCCTGCGCGAGCTGCCATGGCGCAAAGGGTCTCGGTGGGGTGTCGTGGGTAAAGAACGATCCGGCGGATCAAAGGGTTGCGCCCCAGATCGCGGGCTACACCGCCGACACCGTCAAAGCGATGGTAAGAAGAGGGGCGGACAATGCGGCCATGCCGGCATTCGGCGTTCAGGAGATTACGGATGCCGAATTAGATGCGCTGGCGGCCTTCATACAAAATAACGCCAGCGGCGTGCCGACGCCGGCCAAACCGGGTGGGAAAGAGGTTGCCCTGTACATCTTAGATGCCGACCCGTGGTTTACGGATCGCGGTGAGGACAATTCAGCCGATCCATTCAACGATGTACGACGGGTCGTGCTGCGGCCGGATCAATACCTGAAGGTCGTCAATACCGGCCGGACCTGGCACGCCTTTACCAATACCGCCTTGGGCAAGGACTCGGGGTTTATCGGCTATGCCGGCAACTACAAGAAGAAGAAAGGGGATCTTGATCGGAAGGTGAAGGCTGGAAAAGGTTTCTATTACGCCGATCAGACATCCGGCCTGACACCCGGCTGCAACAAATACATCTGTAAGATCCACCCCTACATGACCGTTGAGATCTGTACCGCCGGCAGTACACCGAAAGGCCCCAACGATGACTTCGGTCTGACGCGGGCCCATAAGCAACCCTTAGGGCCTCCGCCGGTTCCCGGCAACGGTGACGAGGTCTGGGTCAGCACCCAGAGTCAGGAGGAGGTGGGCGAAAAAACCACGAAAATCAAAAAGAAGTCGGTCGAGGACTTCGATGGGGCCTATCAGGTCATCAATACCGCCAACTGGAATGTGACCCGCATCCCCAACGTGGGCAACAACCCGCATAATGCCTGGCCGGGTCACACCGCGACGCGAGATATCGTGATCTCTACCAACTGGCATGACAATCGCCTTTCATTGATGGATGCGAACACCAAGACGCTTGTCAGCCAGTTCCGCTCAGGCGCTACCAACGCCCACGTGATGGTGGCGCCTGGTCCCGACAACCGCGACGCCTGGTTTGTGACTCATATGGGTGGAACTGCCGCGGCGGCCATCAGCGCCGAGTTGCTTGAAGCGGGGCAAGATCCCAACATCGGCCTCTTACCGGGCGCACCTGGACCACACGGCCTATGGTTCTGTGATGACGAGTACCATTTCATCGTTGCGGATACCTTTAATAACTCGACCTCCATGTACGATGTCGACTTCGGCAATCTGGCCATCACCGCGACCGGCGGAACGATCCCCTTGGCGACCGGCCTGCAAAACGGCTTCGGCGCCGGAGGGTGCGCGAGGGGTGTCGCGGCGAATGCCGGGACCGCCGACCTCTCCATCTACGATATCGATTCCACCTTCGGATTTGAGCAATTGGACCGCAACACGACGTGGCTGCCAGCACCGACCAACGGGCTGCACAAGAACGGAGCCGACAACCTGGCGGTCAGAGTGACCGATCCGGGAGCCGATCTGGCGACGCCGCACCCGCTGTTGCCGGCCGGTGAGACAATTCAGCAGAAACGATGGGCGAACATGCCGATCCAAAGTCCGATCAGTCCCCCGGATGCCACGACCCATGGCCGCTTCATGGTCACCGCCAACAAGGCCAGCTTCAATGTGTTGATTACCGGCCTGAATTCCGCCACCGGACTGCCTTGGGGTAGCTTCATGGTCCCGGCCGGCCTCGGCGCCCACGGGGTCACCTTCGGCAAGAAGAGCCGATGCGATACGAACCATGATGGCGTAGAGGACACAGATGCCCACTATCCGGACGTGGTCTGCTATTACGCCTACGTCACGAACACCTTTGAGGATTATGTCGGCGTCTATGACCTGGAGAAGGTCGACCTGAATAACGACCAGGTGGACAATAACCCGTCGGACGTGGGAATGCAGAAGCCGGGCTCGGCCCTATTGGCTGAGCGCATCTACCTCGAAGGCGGGGCGGTGAAGGCAGTCACTACGCTTGATCCGGGTGTGGCCACGCTCTGTGGTTCTGAACTGGATTGCGGTGTGGGACCGACCGGTGGGACCTACATCTCCAATCTGCCGATCGGGGTGCTGTGCCCCGATTGCAGCAGCGGCGTGCATGTGGGCGATATTCCCTTGACGTTGACCACCGGTGCGCCGTTGGCCGGTCCGGCCGGTGACGTGACAAATACTGGCGCCAAATCGAAGTACGCCTATCTTAAAGAGCCGGTATGGGTCGATACAATGACGGTTGGATGCGCCTTAGCGGCTAATAACTGTGATAATACCCCATTCGAAGGAACAGAAGTGGGGAACCTGAATACGGAAGTCACCCTCGATCTGGAGCTTGGGACGAACACCGGCGCTCAGGGGATTGTGGCACGACCTGCTTCAGCGCCGTGGACGCCGTAGACCTTCCATTAGGGGCCTGTCATGATGAGGAGGGGATGATGCCTATCCCCTCCTCATTTTTTTGGATACGACTCCCGTTGCAGCCGCTCAAGAGACGCGGCGTAGCTATCTGGCATGGGTCGCCACGTCAGCCATGTCTTACGCTTCTACCGGGCTTCTGCGCGGGTCCCGAATCTCCTTGACAGGTGTGACGACGTGGGGTTAGATGAAGACAATCGCAATCCGTTCAGAGTAAACGGAGGTTGGCATGGCGAAGGTCCTCAGTATTATCCCCGAACGATGCACCGCCTGCCGGGCCTGTGAGTTAGCCTGCTCGGTCAAGCACTACGGCGAGTTCAATCCCAGCCGATCGCGAATCAAGGTCAGCATCTTCCTTGAAGAAGCGGTCTACATCCCCACCGCCTGCACTCAGTGTACTGAGGCTTGGTGTGCAAAGATCTGCCCCACCACCGCCATCCTTCGCAACGACGACTACATGGCATACTACGTGGTCGACGATAAGTGCGTCGGCTGTAAGATGTGTGTTGTGGCCTGTCCGTTCGGGGCGATAGAGCTGTATGCCGACCACAGCAAGGCCGAGAAGTGTGATCTCTGCCTCTCGATCGACGGCGATCCGGAGTGTGTGAAGTTCTGTACGCCGAAGGCGTTGCTCTTCACCGATGAGGACGAAGGTCCCAAGGCCAAGCAGGTGGCGACCGCCGCTCGGCTGAAGGAGGCATTGCAGGAGGCGGCAGGCTGATGGGCTGGACCGGGACAGTTCTCAGAATCAATTTGAGTAGCGGCCGCGTGGCGAAGGAGCCGCTGGACCGACAGCTCGCCAGAGCCTATATCGGCGGTCGCGGTCTGGCAACGAAGATCCTGTACGATGAGATCGATCCAACGCTCGATCCGCTTGGACCGGCCAACACACTGATCCTCGCCACAGGCCCGCTTACGGGTACCAACGCCCCGACCGGCGGCCGGTATATGGTGGTGACCAAGTCGCCGCTCACCGGCGCCATCGCCTGCTCCAACTCCGGGGGGTATGTCGGCGCGGAGATGAAGTACGCCGGCTACGACCTGGTGATTGTGGAGGGGAAGGCGCCGCATCCGGTCTACCTCTGGGTCAACAACGACCGAGTGGAGATACGGGACGCCGCCCAGGTCTGGGGACAGTCCACTCACAAGACTGAAGATATCCTGCGTAGCGCCACCAACGCCGAGGCCAAGATCTGCAGCATCGGCCCGGCTGGTGAGACGCTGAGCCTGACCGCCGCCGTGATGAACGACAAGCACCGGGCCGCAGGCCGCTCCGGGGTGGGCGCGGTAATGGGATCGAAAAACCTGAAGGCCGTCGTCTTCCGGGGCGCTGGGCCGGTCAAGGTCGCGCACCCGCAGGCATTCATGCGGGCCTGCCTGGAGGCCGTGGCGAAGCTTCAGGCAGATCCGGGTTCGGGAGAGGGCCTGCCGATGTACGGGACGCCAGGGATCGTAAACGTCATCAACGCTCATGGCTTCATCCCGACCAACAACTTCCGATTCGGCCAGTTTGCCGGCGCCGACCGGATCAGCGGTGAGACCATCCATGACCAGATCCTGATCCGGAACAAGGGCTGCTTTGCCTGCACCATCGCGTGTGCGCGGGTGACCGAGGTTAAGACCGGAAAGTTCAAGGGGTCGGGCGAGGGGCCGGAGTACGAGACCGTCTGGGCTCTTGGCGCGATGACCGGTGTCAGCGATCTTGGGGCGGTCACCAAGGCCGGCTACCTGTGCAATGAGCTGGGGATGGATACCATCGAGGCGGGGGTGGCCATCGCCACCGCCATGGAGCTGTTCGAGGCCGGTTACATCCCGGAGCGCGAGATCGGTCGCCCGCTACGATTCGGCGATGCCGATGCGCTGGTGGAGATGACGGAAAAGCTGGGCAGGGGCGAGGGATTCGGCGCAATGCTTGCGCTGGGCGGCTCGCGGCTCGCCGAGCGGTACGGCCACCCTGAGTTGTTCATGGGGGTCAAACGACAGGCGTTCGCCGCCTACGACGGGCGCGGGGCGCAAGGGATGGCGCTGGGGTACGCGACCTCCAACCGGGGCGCCTGCCACCTGCGCGGTTACACCATCGCGGCCGAGGTGTTCGGCGTTCCGCAGAAGGTGGATCCGTTCGCCATCGAGGGGAAGGCGGCGCTGGCCAAGGCGTCCCAGGACGCCACCGCCTTCGTCGATTCCACCGGCACCTGCATCTTCACAACGTTTGCCCTGGGACCTGCCGATCTGCACGCTATGCTGGAGCTGGCGACGGACGCCGGCTATACGGAGGACGAGGTAGTCAAGATCGGCGAGCGGATCTGGAACTTGGAGCGCCTCTTTAACCTCAGGGCCGGCCTCAGCGCCAAAGACGACACCCTGCCTCGCCGCATCCTGAAAGAGCCGATTCCGGCAGGACCGGCCAAGGGAAAGGTCGCTCGCCTCGGCGAGATGCTGCCCGAGTACTACGCGCTTCGCGGCTGGACGCCGGAAGGCGTCCCAACCCCCGAGAAGCTGAAGGAACTGGCCCTCTTGGAGAACAGGGTTTAGGGTCCAGGGGTTAGGGTCTAGGGTTCAAACAAGAAATGCGAGAGATGCTACCTTGAGCACCTTCGGTTCTACCCCATACCCCATATCCCAAACTCTGCATCCCATTGCCTATGCCTGAAGTCAGATTCCTTGGCGCTGTCCGGCAGGCTGCAGGAAAGTCATCGTTCGGGATCGATGCCGGTACGGTGGAGCAGATCCTGGAGGCGCTGAACCGTGTCACGAGTCCCGCGTGCCGGGAGTTCCTGTTTGAAGGGGACAGGCTCAGGCAGGATGTCGAGGTCCTGGTGAACGACCGAAACATCACATCGCTCGATGGAGTCAAGACCGCCCTCGCGCCCTTCGACCAGGTCACCCTATTCATCAAGGGGACTCGAGGGCTCTCCGCTGGGTAGTTGTTAGCAGATTCTTTTTCTAAAAACTCAAAACTCAAAACTCAAAACTCAACACTATCGCGGACATGAGCAAACAACATCACGTCATCATCGGAGCGAGCGCAGCCGGTCTCGCGGCCGTCGAAGCGATCCGAAAAGTCGATAAGGACTGCCCGATCACGGTCGTCTCGAAGGAGCCGTTGCCGCTCTATTCGCGGGTTGGCCTCACGCACTTTATCGCCCGAGAGGTCGGCTACGATGGGATGCGGATGCGGGACGACGACTACTTCGACCGGATGAAGGTGCGTGGGCTGATGGGGGTGGCCGCCCTCTCCGTCGATCCCACCGCGCGCCGTATCGCGCTGAGCAACGGCGAGAACGTGGCTTACGATAACCTGCTCGTCACGTCGGGATCTCACGCTGTCATGCCACCGATTCCTGGGACGAATCTCCAAAGCATCTATACCTGCATCACCAACGTCGATGCGAAACGGATCGACGAGGCGATTGCGGGAGCCAACGAGGTCGCCGTGATCGGCGCCGGTCTGATCGGGATTCAGGTGGTCGATGCGCTCATCCGCCGCGGTTGCAAGACCACCGTCATCGAACAGATGCCGCACGTGATGCCGGCTATGGCCGATGCGGTCTCGGCTGCGATGATGGAAGATGAGCTTCGGAAAGCCGGGGTGACGGTCAGGTGCGGCGTCAGGGCGACGGAGCTTTTGGGCAAGGATAGTCACATCACCGGCGTGAAGGTTGAAGGTGGCGAGGTGTTTCCATGCCAGCTTCTGGTGATGGCGGCCGGCGTCGCGCCCAACGTCGATTTCCTGAATGGAACCGGCGTAAAAATGAACCGCGGGCTGGCGGTGGATGCCTGTCAGCGGACCAGTCTGGACGGGATCTATGCGGCTGGCGATGTCGCCGAGACCGTCGATATGTTCAGCGGCGAGCGAGTCGTCAACGCCATCTGGCCGGAGGCGCTCAACCAGGGGCGGATCGCCGGGCTGAACATGGCCGGTGTCGCTACGCCGTACGAGGGGTCGATGGCGATGAATGTGACCTCGGTCCTGCAGACCCCGGTGGCGTCGATCGGCGCATGGAATCCACAGTCCGGTGGGCGGTATCAGATCCGGGAGGTCCGCGATGACCGGAGACAGACCTGCCGCAAGCTGGTCTTCGATGGGGAACAGCTCGTGGGCGCGATGCTGGTGGGGACCTTCGAGGACGCCGGCATCCTTCACAACATGATCCGAACCCGGAAAACATTTACCTTGAAGCCGGACCATCTGGCGCCGGCCACCGTCCGTTGGGGAACGGTACTGCGAGCCATCCACAAGGCCGGCAGGGTCTGACGCGTTTCGTGATGCGGTTCAGTTATCCCGAATACGCGCCTATCGAGTCTATTGCGTCCATTGCGTTCCTGGACTCCGGCGGCCATGACGGAGTGTTGAGCCCATGAAGGTCGAGGTGTCGCTGTACGGGACGCTTGCCCGGTATCTACCGAAAGGGACTCAGGGCCACACAACCACTGTGGAGTGTCCCGATGGCGTAACGGTCGGGCAGGTGATCGACCAGCTTGGCATCCCGAAGCCATACCCCACGATGGTCCTCATCAACGGCATCCACGCCGACCTAGACACTCCGCTGAAAGAAGGCGATCTCCTTGCCCTGTTCCCGCCCCTGGCCGGCGGCTGCTACACATGACAACATGCGTCTTTGTCGGGTTGTCATTCCGGGCTTGCCCCGGAATCCAGTGCCTTGCTGGATTCCCGCTTTCGCGGGAATACCGCATGCGCCGCTGGCGCGCCCATGGGGATGAAAGGTGTAACGCCCAGCAAAATCCCCCCCAACCCCC